>JAZRLK010000079.1:0-14759 GCA_045646805.1 Faecousia sp. | reverse complement strand
ACGCTCTAATTGACAATGAACAATGGACAATGGACAATTAAGGTATTTCCTACGGAAATGATTTAAAATTGTCCGCTTTGCGGACTCCATAATTGTCAATTATCAATTGTCAATTGTCAATTTTTATCGGGCGTTAGCACGATAAATAATCTACATGAAAGGTTACAAATGATTACAAAATTTGTCGGAAGGGGTTGATTTTTGCCGCCGGGGGTAGTACTATATATAATGAATGAATGCGGACATTTTTTGGAGGAATCAAAATGAAGTCCCTGTGCAAAAGAATTTTTTGTGCATTGCTTGTGCTGCTGATGTTGCCCCTTTCCGTAACGGAGGGTGCAGTTCCTGTGCAGGCGGCATATGAAAATACATATTCCAATACGGGCAACCAGCGTCAGGATATTATCGGCGTGGCGCTGACCCAGGTGGGTTACCGGGAGGAAAACGGCATCACCAAGTACGGCCAGTGGTACGGTCACCCCACCGTGGAATGGTGCGCCGTGTTTGTGGCGTGGTGCGCAAACCAGGCAGGCATCCCCACCAGCGTCATCAAGAAGCAAGGCTGGGCAAACCCCGGCTCCTTTGGCTGGAAGGCTTATCCTGCCTCCCAACGGCTGCCCCAGCCCGGAGATATCTATTTCAAGGGCAGCGGCACCCATACCGGCATCGTTATCGAGGTCAAGGCAAAAACCTTCGTCACCGTTGAGGGCAATACCTGGCTCAACAGCGACAGAACCCCCCGGGTTATGATCCGGGAATGGGATCTTTACGACAGTTATTTTACCTTCGCCTCTCCGGCTTATCAAAACGATACCGCATCTGCCGGCTGTACCCACACCTACCAATCCGGCTATGATACAGCCCACCCCCATAACGAATACAACAAATGTACCCTCTGCGGCTATAAGGCTTACACCGGCACATCCGTTTCGCTGACAAGCTGTTCCGAATGCAAGCAGGCCAATTGCACCCACGAATACGGTCAGTGGAGCAAGCTGGACGGCACATATCACCGCCAAACCTGCGCCAAATGCGGCAAGGTCAATAAATCCAAGCACACCTGGGGCAACGATCAGATCCAGAAGGAAGCCACCTGCAGCGACCCCGGCAAAAAGACACAAAGCTGCTCTGTTTGCAGTTCCTCCCGGGAAGTGGAGATTCCGGCAACAGGCAACCACCAATATTCCGAGTGCCTGTTTGTGGACGGGGATAAGCACATCATCAAATGCGAAAGCTGCGACCGGAACATAGAAAAAAAGCACACGCTTACAGGCTGGACGGGGGATGCACTGTCCCACTGGAAGGAATGCAAGGAGTGCGGCGGCAGAGTTTCCATAGGAAAGCACACCATGTCAGACGGCTGTGAATCCAAATGCAGTGTGTGCACGTTAACCCCCAATACCGCCCATATGTACGGTGCGGCCTGGGAGGAAGATTTGGAAACCCACTGGCAAAGATGTGTATTTTGCAGCGCAACCCAGGCGCACGAAGAACATCAGTTCTCCGCAGAGTGCGACGATACCTGCGATGTCTGCGGTGTCACAAGGGAAGCGGAGCATATCTATGAAGAGCGTCTTTACGGCGATGGCTCCGGACACTGGCAGCAGTGTCAAATCTGCGGTCAGGCCGACGAAGTGACGGCTCATATTCCCGGCGAACCTGCCACGGAAGAAACGCCTCAGTTTTGCACCCAGTGTGATTTTGTGATCACCCCCAAGCTGATCCATAAGCATAGTTATGATTATACCACCGATGAGCGCACCCATAGCGGTGTGTGCGCCTGCGGAGCGGTGGAGGAAACAGCGGCGCACGCCTGGGATATGCAGTCCGGGCAATGCGAAATCTGCCGGATGGCAGTACCGCCCAAGCCCAGGCAGATGCTGTTCGGGCGTATTCCGCTGCCCAATATGGAGGAAAATCCCGATGTTTGGTTCATTGTTTCGGTGAGTTTGGCATCGGTAATGCTGATTGTTGCAGTTCTGCTGCTGATTATTTCCATCCGCCGGTCGCTGAGGCTGAAGGCGGCACGATTGCTGGCAGAAGAGCTGATTGAGGATGAAGACGAGGAGGATGACAGCTTCGACGGCATAGAGCCGGAGGAGGATGTCCCCATACCCATACCTCAGGAGGAAATGCCGCCCATAGAGGATGCTGGGGAAGAAGAACCGGAGAAAGAACTGGCAGGCGTGTTATAAATTTACAATTTACAATTGACAATTGACAATTGACAATTGGTAAGGGAGGGGCATTGCCCCTCCTTTTGTCAATTTCAATGCAAAATGCATAATGCATAATTATTTTCGCGAATTCCATTGTCATTGCGAGCCGCGATAGCGGCGTGGCAATCTCAAGCCGTGCTATGGGTGAAAATGTTTTTAGGACAGGGCAAGGCCTTGACCCTACAAAGGCTCTTCTTTGTTTGTGTTGTTTATTTTGTGGATTATGATGAAAAAAAGTGGAAATATCCCTAAAATAATCCTTGCGTTTTGTGCGATATCGCTTTATAATGGTTTTAAATTGGGGCAGAAGGAGTATCTTCTGCAAATTATGCCATTTAGGCGCTGGAGGGAGAAGCTTGGGTGAGCTGATTGCGGTTCTGTCCGGCAAGGGCGGAACAGGGAAAACCTCTGTGTGCGCAGGCCTGGCTTCTGCGCTGGCACAGCAGGGAAAGCAGGTTCTGTGCATCGATTGCGATGTGGGCTTGCGGAATTTAGACATTGCGCTGGCGATGGATGATGTGGCCGCGCTGTCTTTTGCGGATGTGTATTCCGGCGCGTATTCGCTGGATCAGGCATCTGTGCATCCCATTTATGCCAGTCTGCGGTTTCTGACTGCGCCGCTGAACTGCCCTGCAGGGGATGTGGATGCGGAAGCATTTGGGGAAATGCTCATGCAGGCACGGCAAAAATTCCACTATATCTTCCTGGATGCGCCTGCAGGAATCGAGGCCGGATTTGCCTTGGCAGCCCGATATGCCGACCGTGTTCTGCTGGTTACGGGCGCAGATCCTGCGGCTGTACGGGATGCCTGCCGGGCATCGGAGGTGCTGGAGCTGATGGGCAAAACCAATGTGCGGCTGATTGTAAACCGGGTCAATGAGAAAATGTTCAGCACCATGAAGCTGACGGTTGATGATATTATGGACCGTGCCGGTGTACCGCTGCTGGGCATCGTTCCGGAAGATGAAAATGTGGTGCTTGCAGCCGCATTTAAGAAACCTTTGTTAAAAAAGACAAAAAAGGGCGCTGCTGCTGCCTGCCGCCGGATTGCCGATCGGCTGCAGGGCTTGAGCGTACCGATTATATAAAGGAGAGTGGGTTTCGTGAATATTGCATTTTTAGCACACGACAAAAAGAAGGAACTGATGGTGCAGTTCTGTACCGCCTATAAGAGCGTGCTGATCAAGCATAATCTGTTTGCCACCGCCACCACCGGGCGGCTGATTGCGGATAATACCGGTCTGCCGGTAACCCTGCTTCTTTCTCATAAGCAGGGCGGTCATCAGCAGATCAATGCCCGTATTGCTTACAACGAAATCGACCTTGTGCTGCTGTTCTCCGATCCCAATACCATCGATCCCTGGGAGGATTCCCAAATCGTGGAGACCATCCGCCACTGCGACCGTCACAATGTTCCCATTGCCACCAATTTGGGCAGTGCGGAAATTGCCATTATGGGTCTGCAGCGGGGCGATCTGAACTGGCGTGAAATGGTGCACAGCAAACCCAGATATTGATAGGAAAAGGTAAATTATGGAAAGAATCACACCCCGGACCTTGTCCGGTTTTATGGAGCTTCTGCCTCAAAAGCAGGCAAAGCTGGAAAAAATGATGTCCGTCCTGCGGGACACCTACAGCCTTTACGGCTTCTCGCCCCTGGATACCCCGGCCATTGAGGATGCCAAAATTCTGCTGGCCAAGGGCGGCGGTGAAACAGAAAAGCAGATCTACCGCTTTCAAAAAGGTGACAGCGACCTGGCTCTGCGTTTTGATCTGACTGTTCCCCTTGCCAAATATGTGGCGCTGCATTATAACGATCTGGCGTTTCCCTTCCGCCGCTACCAGATCAGCAAGGTCTACCGTGGCGAGCGTGCCCAACGGGGCAGATTCCGGGATTTTTACCAGGCGGATATTGATATCATCGGCGACGGCAAGCTGGATGTGCTCAACGAGGCGGAGATCCCCTCGATCATCTACCGTGTATTCCGCGGCTTTGGTCTGACCCGGTTCCAGATCCGGGTGAATAACCGCAAAATTCTGGGTGGTTTCTATGCTATGCAGGGTCTTACAGAGCAAAGCGGCGATATTATGCGCACCGTGGACAAGCTGGATAAGATCGGTGCAGAGAAAGTAGCGGCCCTTCTTACCGGCGATTGCGGTTTGAGCCAGCAGCAGGCAGAGGAAATCCTCCGCTTTATCGCCATTTCCGGCACCAATAGCCAGGTGCTGTCTGCCCTGGAAGGCTATATGGGCAAGAATGAGATGTTTGACCAGGGTGTGCAGGAGCTGCGGCAGGTTACAGATAACCTGGCTGCCTTCGGCGTGCCCGAGGAAAATTTTGCCGTGGATCTGACCATTGCCCGGGGTCTTGACTACTACACCGGCACGGTCTACGAAACCACACTTCTGGATCATCCGGAGATTGGCTCTGTTTGCTCCGGCGGCCGGTACGACAATCTGGCTGGCTACTATACCGATAAGGCGCTGCCCGGTGTGGGTATCTCCATCGGTTTGACCCGGCTGTTCTATGTGCTGGACGAGCAAGGCTTGCTCAATCCCCAGCTGCCTTCTGCCCCTGCGGATGCACTGATTCTGCCTATGACGGACGATCCTGCTCCGGCTATCGCTTTGGCGCAGAGCCTGCGCAGTGCCGGTGTTCGGGTTCAGCTGTATGCGGAGAAAAAGAAATTTAAGCAGAAAATGAGCTATGCCGATAAGCTGGCCGTGCCTTATGCAGTGCTGCTGGGTGAGGACGAAATTGCCGAAGGCGTCTGCTCTGTAAAGAATATGGTCACCGGCGAACAGGTTAAGCTGTCTGCCCAGGCTGCTGCGGAGCATATCCTCTCCGGTCTGGCCGCCAATAACGGACCAATCATTCTGGAAAAATAAAGAAAAGGAGACAGGGCGTTTGCTCTGTCTCCTAATTGATAATTGACAATGGACAATTGACAATTGACAATTATTTTTGTAAATTCGAAACCTCTACTGTAGGAACAGGGCATCGCCCTGTCCTTTAAGGCATTTCTTATTTCTTATTTATTCTTTATTCTTTATTCTTTATTCTTTATTCTTTTCGATGACTGTACCGCTATCGACTTTAAATAATAAATAAGAAATAATATTGAATAAAGAATAAATGGATTATGGACAACGCACCCGTCACCTGAGTTATCCACAGGTTTTCCACAGCATTCCACAGGTTATCCAGCGATTTCCACAGCTTTTTCCACAGGAAAGCCTTTTTTCATAAGGTTGGGAAAAAAACGGGAAGATTTTTGAAAATGAATGTGATAGAATCCTATTATAAAATTCAAAAACAAAGGAGAAACACCCGTGAGAAAACAGTTTACCTTCTACCAATCCTTTTGGGAATGCGCAGAAAATCTTCCCACAAATAAAGAAAAATTGGAATTTTTTCAGATGCTCTGCCAGTACGCCCTTTACGAAATCGAGCCCGACCTGAGTACGAAAAAGCCTGCTGCCGCAACGCTTTTCCTCGCTGTCAAGCCAACTCTGGAACGGGCGCATAAACAGTCCAAAGCCGCCAAGACTGTTAACAACTTGTAACAGGTAGATATAGATAAAGAAATAGAAAAAGAAATAGATATATATAAAGTCCGAGTAAAAGAAAAAGATAAAAGCAATTGACAATTGACAATGGACAATTGACAATTTTTTTAAATTTGATACCCTCTGCTGTAGGGACAGGGCATCGCCCTGTTCTTTAAAACATTTCTTATTTCTTATTTATTCTTTATTCTTTAATCTTAATATTTACCCGTTCCCATATCTGATTTTTAAATAATAAATAATATTGAATAAATAATAAAGAATAAATTATCGCAGGGATAAAGTGTTTTTTGAGATTGCCACGCCCCTACGGGGCTCGCAATGACACGCACTAAGCGACATTGTTCTGCCAAAAAAATATTTCTTATTTCTTATTTATTCTTTATTTTTTTTCGAGTTGTCGATTTTTAAATAATAAATAATATTGAATAAATAATAAAGAATAAATTTTGGGAGGGGCATTGCCCCTGCAATTACAATGATCCACAATCATAATATATTTGGAATTAAGAAATCTATTTCTTCCGGGGTAAGCATTCTTGTTTGACCCAGGGGCAGATCGCCCAAATCCAGGAAGCCTTCTTTTTGCCGGTGCAGCTTTTCCACGTGCATACCCCTGGCTGCCATCATTCGCCGCACCTGATGATATTTACCTTCGCAGACGGTTATACGGCTTTGTCCTGCGCCCAGAGGTTCCAGAACGGCCGGCAGGCATTTTGTTCCGTCACGCAGCTCCATTCCCTCGGCGAAGGCGTTTATGTCCTCCTGAGCCGCCTGGCCTTCGTGATGGGCAATATAAATCTTCTGCACCTGATTTTTGGGACTGATGAGCCGGTGCAGCAAATCTCCGTCATTGGTGAAAAGCAGCAGCCCGGTGGTCATCTTATCCAGCCGTCCCACCGGTTTCAGATCCAGGTGGCGGTATTCCTCCGGCAGAAGCTCCATAACGGTTTTTTCCGTTTTGTCCTCCGTTGCGGTAACGTACCCCTCCGGCTTATGGAGCATCACGACCACCGTTCCCACAGACTCCAGTGCCTGTCCTTGATAACAAATCTGATTTTTCCCCGGCTCAATTTTCCGGCTGCCGTCTTTTTCCGGCTTTCCGTCCACGGTAACAGCGCCGGTTTTCAAAATCTGCTTCACCTGGCTGCGTGTTCCGATGCCCCAATCGCACAAAAATTTATCCAATCGTTCCATAATTAACCTCTCATTTTTATGTAGGGACAGGGCAGTGCCCATCGGCTACAATGTTGTGTTCTATTCCCCGGGAGGGGGACATAGATTGTAATGTGAAATTTGATAGGAGGGATGCATTGTGATGTTTATGACCGCAAAGATCGATCTGAAAAAGATTCTGATCCTTGCAGGCGCTGTTGTTGCCGTTATTATAGCGCTGGTACTGCTGCTGGGAGGCAGAGGAGATGCCGCCGACACGGCTGCGCCTGCTTTATCCGGCAATGATGCCAGAGTGGAATTTTTAAAAGGCTTCGGCTGGGAGGTTGCCGCCTCGCCGGTGGAATCGGGGCAAGTCAGGATCCCCCAGGATCAATCCGATGTGTTTGACCGCTACAATGCTCTGCAAAAGAGCCAGGGCTACGACCTGACCCAGTATGCCGGCAAGACCGTGATGCGCTATGTTTACAAAATCACCAATTACCCCGGCGCAACCGATCCCGTTCACGCCACCATTTTGGTATACAAAAATCAGATCATCGGCGGCGATATCACCGATACTTCCGCCAACGGAATTATGACCGGTTTCAAAAAGCCTGCAAGCGAGGATATTTTATCATAAATGCTGACAATTGACAACCGGCTGCCCAGATGGTATGATATAAATAATCAAATATCTTCAGGGCAGGATGAAATTTCCGACCGGCGGTAAAGTCCGCGAGCGTTAAGCTGAATTGGTGCGATTCCAATACCGACAGTATAGTCTGGATGAAAGAAGAATTTACGATACGACTATGCCCTGGGTATACTATGCCCAGGGCTTATTTTTTACAGGAGGCGGCTTATGAGATCATTTTTGAATACCCTTTGGAGCAATTTGGGCTTTGCCGCAGTATGCGGCGCAATTGCAGCCGGGCTTTATCTGCTGGCCAAGCTGTCGGAACGGGTTTTGCCTGCGCCCCGGAAGGTATCCCCGGCACGGCGGATCACCATTGTTGCCATCTGCTCGGCATTGGCGGCGATTTTGCATATGCTGGATTTTCCGCTGCTGTTTTTAGCCCCGGAATTTTACAAGCTGGACTTTTCCGAGCTGCCGGTGATGCTGTGCGGTTTTTATTTGGGACCTGCTGCGGCAGTTGCCTGTGAGGCGCTGAAAATTCTGCTGAAGCTGCTGCTTAAGGGAACTTCCACCGCATTTGTGGGGGATTTTGCCAATTTTGCCGTAGGCTGCAGTTTGGTGCTGCCTGCTGTCATCATCTATCACATCAAGCGGACGAAAAAAACCGCCCTGTGGGGTATGGTGACGGGAACGGTGTGCCTGAGTGTATTTGGAAGTATTTTTAACGCTTTGTATCTGCTGCCGAAATTTGCGGATATGTTTATGCCTATGGAGGCCATCTTAGCCGCAGGACAGGCACTTTATCCCGGCATTGACTCTGTTTGGTCGCTGGTTTTGTACTGCGTTGCGCCGCTGAATCTGGTAAAAGGTCTGAGCGTGAGCATTCTCACCCTTTTGCTGTACAAACGGGTAGCACGACCGCTATTCTCTATAGAGCATTAACCAAAAATATGCAAATCTACCGGTAAAATCCGTAGGGGCGACTATCAGTCGCCCGCGGGCGGATAATATCCGCCCCTACTGTAAAAATTTACAATTTTTATAAAAAAAGTTTAGACAATATTTCTCTTTCATTTGCGGAAAAAATGTGGTATGTTATGGGTGAAGAAATATGCGCTGCATTTTAACATACTATCATAAGGAGTGTTAACCATGTACTTCCAGAAAAAACGCGTCATTGCAATGCTTCTGGCCGGTGGTCAGGGCAGCCGTCTGAAGGTTCTGACGGAGAAAACCGCAAAACCTGCTGTACCCTTTGGCGGAAAATACCGCATTATCGACTTCCCTTTGAGCAACTGCGTCAACTCCGGTATTGACACTGTGGGCATTCTCACCCAGTATCAGCCCTTGGAGCTGAACGAATACATCGGCAACGGTCAGCCCTGGGGCTTGAACAAGACCCATAGCTGCGCCCAGGTTCTGCCCCCCTACGAGCGGCACGATAAGAAACGCGGCTGGTATAAGGGCACAGCCAACGCCATCTATCAGAACATTGATTTTATTGAACGCTTCTGCCCGGACTATGTGGTAGTCCTTTCCGGCGACCATATCTACAAAATGGACTACGCCGCCATGGTCAAATACCACGAGCAGAACGGCGCAGCCTGCACCATTGCCGTGCGTGACGTGCCCCTGGAGGAGGCCTCCCGGTTTGGCATTCTCAACACCAACCCCGACGGCTCCATCTACGAATTTGAAGAAAAGCCCAAAAAGCCCAAATCCACCAACGCATCTATGGGCATCTATGTTTTCAATTGGGAGATTCTCCGGGAATTTCTCATTGCCGACGAAGAGGACCCCAATTCCTCCAACGACTTCGGCAAGAACATCATTCCCAACCTCCTGAACGCCGGTCATAAGCTGATGGCTTACAATTTCTCCGGCTACTGGAAGGATGTGGGAACCATCGATTCTCTGTGGGAAGCCAATATGGAGCTTTTGGGCGAGAATCCGGAATTTAACATCCGGGGCGACGAGCGCAGCAAGATCTACGCCCGGAACAACGCCCATCCTTCCTCCTATATCGATCCGGAGGCATCCATTTCCGGCAGCTTTGTGGCCGAGGGCTGCGAGGTTTACGGAACGGTCCGCCACAGCATCATCTCCTTAGGCTGCACCATTGGCGAAGGGGCTGTTGTGGAGGACAGCGTGGTTATGCCCGGCGTTGTAATTGAGCCCGGTGCCATTGTCCGCCACGCCATTTTGGGCGAGGATAGCCGCATCTGCCGCAATGCTGTGGTAGGCGGTGCATTCGCAGCCGGGGACAAAAAGCAGATCAGCGTAACCGCCAAGGGTGCTGTTCTGGCTGAAAATTCCGTGCTGCAGCCCGGCGAAATGCTGTAAGGAGGGTATAGCTATGAATGTAATGGGTATTATTTTCGCAAACGATGCCACCCTGGGTGCGCTCACTGCCAACCGGACTATGGCCAGCCTGCCTTTCGGCGGCCGTTACCGCCAGGTGGACTTTGCCCTTTCCAATTTGGCAGGCGCAGGTGTGCGCCACGTGGGTATCGTCACCCGGCATCACTATCAGTCCCTGATCAACCACGTAGGCTCCGGCGAAGAATGGGGTCTGGAGCTGGAAGAGGGCGGTTTGGAATATCTGACCCCCTACGCCACCTCCAAAACCGACAACTACCGGGGCAAGCTGGAATCTCTCCACTCTGCCATGACCTTCCTGCAAACCGGACCGGAGGACGAGCTGGTGGTTATGATCGACTCTGCCATTTTGTCCAATGTGGATCTGAACAAGATCCTCGCTTCCCACGTCCAAAGCGGCCGGGACCTCACCATTGTGACCAAGGCCGGTATTGCCGATGGCTTGAAGCAGCTGGACCTGGCTGTGAAGCTGGACAGCCACGGCGAAATCGCCGATATGGCTGTGGACTACCCTGCACCGGCGGACTATCAGGCAAGTATGGATATTTTCGTGCTGTCCAAAAAATGGCTGATTCAGCAGGTTCGGGAGCATATCGCCCACAATCTGTACCATATGGACCGGGACCTGGTTCTGGGTCTGTGGCAGAAAAAGGCCGTTTCCATCAACGTCTATCCCTTTGAGGGCACAGCGTTGTTCAATGAATCCGTGGAAGAATATTTCCGCCACTCTCTGGCTCTGTCTGATAAAAATATCCGCCGGGATCTGTTTACCGGCAACCACCCGGTTTACACCAAGGTCCGTGACCGCGTTCCCACCTACTACGGCGATAATTGCAGCATCAACAGCTGCATCGTAGCCGACGGCTGTATGCTGGAGGGCGAAGCTTCCAACTGCGTTTTGTTCCGCAATGTTACCATCCGCGCCGGTGCAAAGCTGGAAAACTGCGTGCTGATGAACGATGCGGTGATCGGTGAGGGAGCTATGCTGAAAAACGTCATCCTGGATAAGGATATCGTCATCAGCCCCTATGCCCAGCTGATTGGTACTGAAACCAATCCCATTATCATCAAAAGAGGTGAACTGGTATGAAAATCGCCATTTTGGCTTCCGAGGGCGCACCTTACGCCAAATCCGGCGGCCTTGGCGACGTAATGGAGGCTCTGCCTGCGGCTCTTTCCCGCATAGAGGGCAACGGAGTTGCGTTAATTCTGCCTTACTATAAGAAAATCAAGGAAAATCCTGCCTACCAGGTGGAGCAGGTTGCCCAGTTCTATGTGGCCCTGGGCTGGCGGCAGCAGTATGCAGGCATTATGAAGCTGAAAGGACGCACCGACGGTGTGCAGGTCTACTTCATCGATAACCTGTACTACTTCGGCGGCCGTGAGGGCGCAATCTACGGCGATCTGGACGATTCTGAGCGGTTTGCCTTCTTCTCCAAGGCCTGCCTGGACACCCTGGTATGCCTGGATTTCATCCCCGATGTGATCCAGTGCAACGACTGGCAGACTGCCGCCGTTCCTGCCTTTTTGAAGGCGCAGTACGCACCCCTGTTCCCCGGCACAAAGTGTATGTTCACCATTCACAATGTGGAGTACCAGGGCTGGGCAAACGGCGACTTTTTCGATAATGTTTTGGCTCTGCCCTGGGATTTCCGGAGCAAGCTGGATATGAACGGCTCTGTGAATCTGATGAAGGGCGCCATTGAATGCGCCGATCTGGTCACCACCGTTTCCGAAAGCTACGCCCGGGAGCTGATGTACCCCTATTATGCCCACGGCCTGGATGCCGTTCTCTCCGGCAACGCCTATAAGCTGACCGGCATCACCAACGGCATCGATGTGGGCACCTTTAACCCCGAAACCGATCCTGCTCTGCCTGTGCATTACAACACGGAAACCTTCGTAGAGGGTAAATCTGTCTGCAAGGCGGTTTTGCAGGAGGAAGTGGGTCTGCCCATCAACCCCGATGCGCCCTTGCTGGTTATGGTCACCCGGCTTGCCGGTCATAAGGGTCTGGATCTGCTGTGCTATATTGCCAGAAGGCTTTTGTGGGAAGAGGACTGCCAGCTTCTGATTTTGGGCACAGGCGAGCACCATTTTGAAGAGTACTTCCGGGAATTGGCAGAAGAATTTCCCGACCGTGTGGCCGCCAAAATCACATTTAATTTGGGTCTTGCTGCCCGGATCTATGCCGGCGGCGACCTTTACCTGATGCCCTCCAAATCCGAGCCCTGCGGCTTGAGCCAGATGAACGCTATGCGTTACGGCACCGTTCCTGTGGTTCACGCAACCGGCGGTCTGAAGGACACCGTGCCCGGAGCAGATGAAAACGGCAACGGCGGTCTGGGCTTTACCTTCCAAAGCTACAATGCTGATGATTTCCTGGCCTCTTTGAAGCGGGCTGTGCATCTTTACCGGGATAACCGGGAGGCCTTCCGTGCGCTGCAGAAGCGGGATATGGAGCAGGATTTCAGCTGGAATGTGCCTGCAAGCCGGTATATGGAGCAGTTTCATAGGATGCTGAATTATTGATACGGCTACCGGCAGGACCGTCAGGGACGCCGGTCCCTACAATAAAAGTAAATAATAAATAATAAATAATAAATTCAGGGAGGGGCAGTGCCCCTCCCTTATCATATTCAGTTTCCGACCTTGACACGCCAGCCCATTTCATCGGGCAGGTTGCCCAACTGGATGCCGGTGATGGTTTCGTACAGCTTCAGGCTCAGTGCGCCGGTCTGACCGTCGCCGATGGTCATCACATCGTCCATATAGCGCAGCTTGCCTACGGGAGAAATAACAGCAGCCGTACCGGTGCCGAACACCTCTTCCAGCTTGCCTTCCTTCTGGGCGGCGATCAGCTCTTCCACAGAGATCTTCCGCTCTTCCACGGTATAGCCCCATTTCTGGCACAGCTGGATAACGGAGTTACGGGTAATGCCGGGCAGGATAGAGCCGTTGAGGGCAGGGGTTACCACCTTGCCGTCGATCTTGAAGAAGATGTTCATTGCGCCCACTTCCTCAATGTACTTGCGATCCACGCCGTCCAGCCACAGAACCTGGGAATAGCCTGCATCGTGGGCCTTCTTCTGGGCGATCAGGCTGGCAGCATAGTTGCCGCCGGTCTTGGCGTAGCCAATACCGCCCCGGACAGCACGGACATATTCATCCTCGATCCAGATACCCACGGGGGCAAGACCGCTTTCGTAGTATGCGCCGCTGGGGGCCAGGATGATCATAAACAGGTAGGTTTTGGAGGGAGCGACACCCAAAAATTCATCGGTGGCGATGATGAAGGGACGGATGTACAAAGATGTACCCGGCTCGGTGGGAATCCAGTCACGGTCCACATCCACAACTGCGCTGACGGCCTGAACAAAGTCCTCTTCCGGCAGCTGGGGGATCACCAGACGGTCGTTGGATGCGTTTGTCCGCTTGGCGTTCATATCCGGGCGGAACAGGTACACATTGCCGTCGGGATTCTTATAGGCCTTCAGACCCTCGAACATCTCCTGACCGTAGTGGTAGACCATGGCAGCAGGGGAGAGGGAAATATTCTGGAAGGGGACGATTCTCGGATCGTGCCAGCCCTTGCCTTCTGTATAGTTCATCACGAACATATGGTCTGTGAAGATTTTACCGAAGCCCAATTTTTGACCGGGAGCCGGTTTTGCCTTGGGCTGGGTAGTTTTTTCAATTTTAATATCCAGCATAGTGCTTTCCTCCTTAGAAATCGTAGCCTGCCTGCAAAGCCCGGCAGTTCATATCAATGAGGGAAGCCTTCTTGGCAGGAATGAAGCTTTCCAGAGTTTCCTTGTTGCCGTCGAACGCCACGGCGTCGCACTCCTTCATAACCTTGCCCATCAGGATCATATTGGCAAGGGTGGAGAAGCCGGCATCCTTTGCCATCTGGGTGGCAGGAATGTAGAAAACTTCCACATCGGTGCGGTCCACCTTGGCGTCAATCAAAGTGGAATCGATGAAGATCTTGCCGCCGGGTGCTACGGAATCCACGAACTTCTGCAGCGAAGGCAGGTTCATTGCCACCAGCACATCGGGCACGGTGATGATGGGAGAGCCTACGGGAGAATCGGACAAAATGACGCTGCAGTTGGCAGTGCCGCCCCGCATCTCCGGACCGTAGGAGGGCAGCCAGGAAATCTGCTTATCCTGCACCAGGCCCTTATAGGCTAAGAACTTACCGGCAAACAGAACGCCCTGTCCGCCAAAGCCTGCAATCAGGATCTGTGTGGTTTTCATTTGCCTTCAGCCTCCTTTGCAGCGGTTCTGTCTTTATACACGCCGATGGGGTAGTAGGGGAGCATATCGCTTTCTACCCATTCCAGAGCCTTCTGGGGAGTCATACCCCAGTTGGTGGGGCAGGCGGAAACCACTTCTACCAAGGAGAAGCCCTTACCGGCGATCTGGTTTTCAAAAGCCTTTTTAATGGCCTTTTTGGCGTTCTTTACATTCTTAACATTGTTCACTGCCACACGGGTGATATATTCGGGGCCTTCCAAAGTTGCCAGCATTTCGGAAACCTTGATGGGCCAGCCGCAGTGGTTGACATCACGGCCGTAGGGAGAGGTCTGGGTGACCTGACCGGGCAGGGAAGTGGGGGCCATCTGACCGCCGGTCATACCATAGATGGCATTGTTGACGAAGATGACGGTGATGTTTTCGTTACGGGCAGCGGAGTGGACGGTCTCGGCCATACCGATGATGGTTTTGAGCGCAGCAATGTCCGTGATGGTACTGGCTGTGCTGTCGTTTTTCCGCAATGCTGTCCGAAGCGAAAA
>JAZRLK010000078.1:0-3465 GCA_045646805.1 Faecousia sp. | reverse complement strand
TACTATACCTGTATCCTCTGCCAGTCCTTTGCTCCTGCCCATTGCTGCGTGGTTACTCCTGAGCGTCTGGGCTTGTGCGGCGCGGTGTCCTGGCTGGATGCCAAGGCAACCAATGAGTTGGATCCCAACGGTCCTTGTCAGCCTATCTTCAAGGAAGGCTGCACCGACGAGCGTACCGGCCGTTTCGAAACTGTGGATAAGGCCATCCACGATGCAACTCACGGCGCAGTAGAAACCGTTACCTTGTACTCTATCCTGGAAGATCCTATGACTTCCTGCGGCTGCTTCGAGTGTATCTGCGGTATCGAACCCGTTTCCAATGGTGTCATCGTTGTCAACCGTGAGTATAAGGGGATGACTCCTGCCGGTATGACCTTTGGCGAGCTGGCATCCTGCACCGGCGGCGGTGTTCAGACTCCCGGTTATATGGGTCACGGC
The DNA here is from genome assembly GCA_045646805.1 of Faecousia sp. Classification (GTDB taxonomy): domain Bacteria; phylum Bacillota; class Clostridia; order Oscillospirales; family Oscillospiraceae; genus Faecousia. Next base: position 3,027 of record JAZRLK010000078.1, on the reverse strand, counting down.
CGTCACTTCATCGCTTCCAAGAAGTTCGTGTCCGCAGAAGGCGGCATCGGCAGAATCGTTTGGATGCCCAAGGAACTGAAGGACGATGTGGCTGACCGCTTGAACGCAACTGCCAAGGAACTGCTGGGCATTGAAAACTTCACCGATATGATCGCTGACGAAACCATCACCTGCGACTGCGAAGAGCTGTTTGCATGGCTGACTGAGAAGAACCACCCTGTATTGGGCATGGAACCCCTGATGTAATATTTCTATAAGGTATGGCGGGGATTTCCCCGCCATACCGCTGTAAATACCCGAAAGGATATTAACCAATGAAAGTAACCTTCCAAATTGAGGGCGGAAGCCCTGTTCAAATTGAATGTAACGCCGGTGATAATCTGCTGGAGCTGGCTCGCCGTGCCAATGTTGCCATTGACGCGCCCTGCTCCGGTAACGGCTCTTGCGGCAAGTGCCGTGTAAAACTGATTGAGGGCAATCTTGAAACCATTCCCTCTCGCCATATCACCGACGAGGAATATGAAGCCGGCTGGCGGCTGTCCTGCAACAGTAAGGTTGTGGGTGATTGTACCGTTTTTGTGCCGGATATTGCCTCTGCCTACCAAAGCAGAATGAAAACTGCCGACCTGTCCTCTCCCCAGGAGCTGGCTATTTTTGAAAATGCCAAGCAGGAAATGGAAAACGGCGGCCTGGAATTTACCAATTCCTTCTGCGCCTTGCAGCTGGAAATGACTCCCCCCACAGAAGAGGACACAATGCCCGATAATGAGCGGCTGGAATGGGCGATCAAGGGCGCGCTTGCAGATATTGACGATCTGCAGGTGAAGATTCCCTATGCTGTTATGGTTAAGCTGGCAAGTACTCTCCGGGAATGTGATTTCCGTGTTTGCGTAAAAGGTCAGCTTTTGAATGATCAATTTATCTGTATGGAAATCGGCGCTTATGATGATATGCTGATTGCCGGTTGCGCCATTGATATCGGCACAACTACCGTTACAATGGTGGTAACAGATTTGATCACCGGCAAGCTGTTGGCAAAAGGTTCTTCCGGCAACGGACAGATCCGCTACGGTGCAGATGTCATCAACCGCATTATTGAAAGTACTAAGTCCGGCGGCAAGAAACGGCTGCAGGATGCCATCGTGAAGGAAACCCTCACGCCCATCCTTGCCAATTTGTGCCGTACAGCCGGAATTTCCGCTCGCAGCATTCTGCGGCTGACCATTGGTGCCAATACTACAATGAACCATCTTCTGATCGGCGTGGATGCCGATCCTGTGCGTATGGATCCCTATATCCCCAGCTTTTTCCGTTGGGAAGGTCTGACTGCCGGTGATCTGAAGCTGCCTGCCAATCCTATCGCACCTGTGGTGATCGCCCCCAATATCGGCTCTTATGTGGGCGGCGACATTACTGCCGGTACGCTCAGCAGTATGATCTGGGATAAAGATGAAATGAGCCTGTTTATCGATTTGGGAACAAACGGCGAACTGGTGTTCGGCAATCGGGATTTTCTGATGAGCTGCGCCTGTTCTGCCGGTCCTGCCTTTGAGGGCGGTGACATTTCCTGCGGTATGCGTGCCACCGACGGCGCCATTGAAGCTTGCACCATCGACTGTGCCACTATGGAACCGAAGCTGTCCATCGTAGGCGACCCCGGTCAAAAGCCTGTGGGTATCTGCGGCAGCGGCATTATTGATATTATTTCTGAGCTGTTCCGCTGCGGCATTATCAATGCCCGGGGATTGTTCTCCCGTGAGGGCGACCGGGTCAAGCGGGATCAGCACGGTATGGGTCGTTATGTGATTGCAACAGCAGCGGAATCGGAAACCGGCAGGGAAGTGTCCATCAACGAGGTGGATATTGATAATTTCATCCGTGCCAAGGGCGCTATTTTCTCCGCCATTGATACGCTTCTGAATTCTGTGGATATGACTGTTGACTGTATTGACAAGGTGTATGTTGCCGGAGGTATCGGTTCCGGTATCAATATGAAAAATGCGGTCAATATCGGTATGTTCCCGGATGTGGAGCTGGAGAAGTTCCAGTATATCGGCAATTCCAGCCTTACCGGCGCTTATGCTATGGTAATGAGTGACCAGGCAATTGAAAAATGTCACGAAGTAGCTGCCAATATGACCTATCTGGAATTGTCTACCTATCCCGGCTATATGGATAGCTTCGTGGCTGCCTGCTTCCTGCCCCATACGGATAGCCGCCTGTTCCCCAATTCCAAACAGGAGTATTGATTATGCAAATTGAGAACAATAAAGAAGAAGTACCTTTTTCCTACTATGAAGGCCTGTTCAAGTCGCTGATTCCGGAAGAAACCTTGCAGCGGCTGCCGGATGTAAAGTGGGATGGAAAAGAGTTTTATGTAAACTTACTTGGCAGAGAATACGCCATTTCCCATCCTGCCTATGATATTCGTGCAATCGATGGCGGCAATATTCCGCCGCTTCCTACCCAAACCTTCCTGCTCCGCTACTTGCTGGAGGGCAAGAAAGTTTCCTGGGGCGGCAATTGGCTGACTTTCCGGGAAATGCCCTGGGGTGAATTGTACATCAAGCCCTACACCGGCAGAGTCCTGACCCGTGCGGCATTTACATTGGGAACCCGCCTGGATGCCTTCCGGGCTGCAGCAGAAAAAATGGGTGCGCAGTCTGTCAATCACGGTGATGCAGGCTACCTATTTACACTGATCGGCGATTATCAAATGCAGATTTTAGCGTGGGCAGGGGATGATGAGTTTCCGCCCAATGCCCAGGTGCTGTATTCCGATAATTTTGCTGACGGCTTTGCCGCGGAAGATCGTGTCGTCGCTGGCGATATTCTGATCTCCACCATCAAATCCAATATGTGAGCATCCAATCCTGGCCCCCTCGTTTTGTACTGCCCCAGTTTGTACGGACAGCACAAAAAGCCCCCTATGTAGGAAATATTTAGTTTTAAGCGGAGTGGCGCAGCGTTAGCGGCGCCACTCCAGTTTTATTCTGGATGCGCTCGTGGTTATAGAAATAAATATAT
>JAZRLK010000077.1:0-5192 GCA_045646805.1 Faecousia sp. | reverse complement strand
CGAGCGTCTGTCCACCATGACCGACGAGTCCGTTCCCGTTTTCTACTCCTGCATTATGTGCCAGTCCTTCTCCCCCAGCCACGTCTGCATCGTCACTCCCGAGCGTCTGGGTCTGTGCGGCGCCGTTTCCTGGCTGGATGCCAAGGCTACCAATGAGCTGGATCCCACCGGTCCCTGCCAGATCGTTCCCAAGGAGCGCTGCGTAGACGAGCGTCTGGGCCGCTATGAGGACGTGGATGAGGCAATTGAAAAGTACTCCCACGGCGAGCTGCATAATGTTACTCTGTACTCCCTGTTTGAGGATCCCATGACCTCCTGCGGCTGCTTCGAGTGTATCTGCGGTGTTGAGCCCTGCTCCATGGGTGTTGTTATCACCTGCCGTGAGCACGCCGGCATTACACCTCTGGGTATGAGCTTCTCCGATATGGCTTCTATGACCGGCGGCGGTGTTCAGACTCCCGGCTTCATGGGTCACGGCAAGCAGTTTATCTTCTCCAAGAAGTTCATCGCTGCTGAAGGCGGCCCCGGCCGTATCGTTTGGATGCCCAAGGAGCTGAAGGATCAGGTCCGTGAGCGTCTGGATGCTACCGCTCTGGAGCTGTACGGTGTTGAAAACTTCACCGATATGATCGCAGACGAAACCATCTGCACCGAGGATCCCGAGCAGCTGCTTGAGTTCCTGGGCGAAGTGGGCCACCCTGTTCTGGGTATGGAACCCTTCGATATGTAATAACAAACAAAACCGCCAAGCCATCACGGCTTGGCGGTTTTTAATTGACAGTCAACAATTGACAATGATCGTCCGGATTTGCGTGTTTTATACAGATTGTACGAAGCGCAGGAAGGCGGCTCGGCCCTCCGGGGTGCATTTATAAACACCGGCATCCTCCAAAACTTCGGAGAACACCTTGCCGGTTTCCTCCAACAGAACATTCAGGGCGTTTTCCTTGGTAATTGCAGTACGGCTCTGGATTTCTGCCACCCAGTCGGCGTGCTTGCTCAAAACCTCGTCGGCAGCAAGATCCTTATTTGCCAGAATGGCATCTGCCAGGTCGGAAAGCTCTTTTTTCAGACGGCTGGGCAGAACTGCCAGACCCATAACCTCGATCAAACCGATATTTTCCTTTTTGATATGGTGCTTATCGGCGTGGGGGTGGAACAGGCCCAAAGGATGCTCGTCGGTGGTGCGGTTATTCCGCAGCACCAGATCCAATTCGTAGTCATCCCCTCTGCGACGTGCAATGGGGGTGATGGTATTATGGGGCTCGTTGCCGGTGAATGCCAGAATTTCGGCACTTTCATCGGAGTAACCTCTCCAGGCAATCAGAATTTTATCTGCCAAATCCACCAAACGGTCAGGCTGGGCGGCGGTCAGACGGAGCACGCTCATAGGCCAAGCCACAATACCTGCCTGCACATCCTCATAGCCGGGGAAGGAAACAACCTGTTCGATGGGGGCTTCTTCCATAGCGAAGGTATAGTGTCCGCCCTGGAAGTGCTCGTGGCTTAAAATACTGCCGCCAACAATGGGCAAATCCGCATTGGAGCCCACAAAATAATGGGGGAATGCTTCCACAAAGCTTAAAAGTTTTGCAAAGGCAGAGCGGTCGATTTTCATCGGGATATGTTCTTTGTTGAACACGATGCAATGCTCGTTGTAGTAAACATAGGGAGAATATTGCAAGCACCAATCCTCACTGGCAACGGTGATGGGAATGATCCGGTGGTTCTGCCGGGCAGGGTGGTTCATTCTGCCTGCATAGCCTTCGTTTGACCGGCAAAGCTGGCATTTGGGGTAGCCGGACTGGGGAGCAAGCTTTGCAGTGGCGATGGCCTTGGGGTCTTTTTCCGGCTTACTCAGATTGATGGTAATATCCATCAGCCCGTAGGGGCTTTGATATTTCCAGCGCATATCCTTTTCGATGCGGTAGCGGCGGATATAATCGGTATCGCAGGAGAATTGATAGTACCAGTCGGTGGCTTTCACCGGGTCTTGCTTGTAAAGCTCACGGAAAATGGCAATCACTTCCCGGGGCATCGGGGTGAGAATGCCCATAATTTTGGTATCAAACAGATCCCGGGATGTAACATCATCTTCGCACAGACCGTTTTGAACCGCATACTCCAAGATCCCACCCAGAATTTCTTCCAGATCTTCAATAACCGGCTCTTCGCTGGGTTCGTAGCTGTCAATTTTCAATACTTCTAAGAGTTTGTTAAGCAGAACAGTATGATCCTCCGGTAATGATAGTCCTTTATTCATTGCATAACATACCAGGGATTCCAATAATGTTTCAATTTTCATTTTTTTACACCTCATATTACACGCGCCGCAGCGCATATCGCATCAAAGATATATCGCACCCCATGGGGGTATATCGTAAATTTCGTTAGGAATTTATATCGCTGAATCTATTGTTTAACAATGCAACATTAAGAGCAGATTATTAACTTTTTCATTTATCTTTCTTGGCTTTAACTGTGGTAATAGATGTAATCAGTTTTCTGCGAATTGTGCCACATTTATACAGCAAAGACTTGTATGATAATTCATCAATCGATTTAACTTTATAAAGAATCTCAAGCCAGTATTCTGTTTCATAGCACTCTTTCAGGGCAATTTCCAATTTGTTTATGAAATCAGCATTGCTCTGCGCGTATCTGGCTTCGTGGGAATTTGCACCAATAGAGGAGCAAGCACGCAGTAATTGGTTTACAAAAACAGATCGACCCTTCATTCCGTCACAGATTGCAGTAATTTCGACTGTTAATTCAACTGCCAATTCTTTAATTGTTTTATTTTCCATACTTGAACTCCTTATGCGATATATTGCTTCGCAATGCGATATGTTACTTTGTAACGCGATATGTTACTTCGTAACGCGATATGTTGCTTCGCAACATGAGATAAACCCCCACGCGCCAACGGCGCATATCGCATCAAAGATATATCGCACCCCATAGGGGTATATCGCAAATTTCGTTAGGAATTTATATCGCTGAAGCATTTGCTTAAGCAAATGCTTCTACGCCGCCGTGGGGGCGAATGGACAGAATATGGCAAGCGCCCTCACCCAGAACCGCATCGATGCCCTGACGGAAGGCTTCCAGCATATCCACCGGCACAAATGCCTGAACGGTTCCGGCAAAACCGCCGCCGTGGACCCGGTATGCACCCCGTCCGCCTAAGTACATTTCGCACAAAGCCAGGCTCAGCGCCACATCCTGATGCTCTTTATAGCCTGCAGGGATCACATTCTGCAAATACATATAAGAGGAATAGCCGCTTTCCTTCACCAAGCGGAGGAAGGCATCAAAATCGCCCTTTTTCAGCGCCGCAACCTGCTGGGGAACACGGGCGTTTTCTTTGTAGAAGTGGTAAGCCCGCAGAACAGCCCGGTCGCCGAATTGCTCCCGAAGGGCAGGGATGGCAGAAACAAAATCCTTTTCTTCAATCTGGGTCAGCACGTCCTTGCCGAAATAGCCGCAGATATTTTTCAGCTCAATGGTAATGGCTGCGTATTCGTCGGTCAGATCTGCGTGGCTGGCACGGCTGTCGATGATGCACAGGGCGTGACCGCAGGCGGCAAAATCAAAGTCCACCTTTTCAATCACGGGGTTTTCTTTATCAAAAAAGTCGATGGTCACCATACTGCCCACAGCAGAAGCCATCTGATCCATCAGGCCGCAGGGCTTGCCGAAGAACACATTTTCTGCGTACTGTCCGATCATGGCAATCTCCGGCTGGGAAACCTTGCCTTCAAAGAACAGATGGTTGATGATGGTGCCGATCAGCACTTCATAGGCGGCGGAAGAGGAAAGTCCGCTGCCGGGCAAAACGGTGGAGGTCACATAAGCATCAAAGCCTTCCACCTGGCAGCCCAGCTGAACAAACCGGGCAGCAACGCCCCGGATCAGAGCCATGGTGGTATTGATTTCTTCAGTCTTGGGGGTCAGTTCCGTGATATCCACCTGGCAGAGGGGGTAACCTTCTGAGAGGATACGAATGACATTGCTCCCGTTGGGGCGGACAGCCGCTAAAGTATCTAAGTTTACAGCACCGGCTAAAACTCTGCCCCGCTGATGGTCGGTGTGATTGCCGCCGATCTCTGTTCTGCCGGGAGCGGAGAAATACCGGGTAGGTGCGCCGCCAAAAGCAGCCTCAAAGCCTGCGTCCAGCGCAGAAACATCCCAGCTGTTCAAAATCAGTTTATCCATAAAGCATCCTCCTGCTATATTTTTCCTTATTATACATAAAGTTTATATAAAAATAAAGTGTAAATTATAATCTAAAATTTTTTGTGAATTTTGGTTTTATCTCTTTCACTTTCTGGAAAAATATAGTATACTGTTTCTCCCAATATAAAATTAGGAGTGTCTTTGATGAAAAAATTCTACACGCAAACGGTGGAAGAAGTGATTTCCGTTTTGGAAACCAGTGCGGAAGGCTTATCGTCGGAGCAGGCGCAGACCCGTTTTGAAAAATACGGTGCCAATAAGCTCAAAGAAGGCAAAAAACCCTCTTTGATCCAGCGCTTTTTTGCTCAGCTGAAAGACCCGATGCTGATTATCCTGCTCATTGCCGCGGCAGTCAGCGCATTGACCGGTGTTGTTTCCGGCGAAAGTGAATGGGCAGAGGTTATCATCATTTTGACGGTTGTTCTGCTCAATGCCGTTTTGGGCGTTTTCCAGGAAAGCAAGGCAGAAGCTGCCATTGAAGCCTTGCAGACCATGACTGCCGCCACCTGCAAGGTGCTGCGTGACGGCAAGCTGACCGTGCTTCCCTCCACAGAGCTTGTGCCCGGTGATGTGATTGTGCTGGAAGCCGGTGACTCTGTGCCTGCTGACGGTCGGATTATTGAAAATGCCTCTTTGAAAATTGAAGAGGCTGCTTTGACCGGCGAAAGTGTTCCTGTGAACAAGGCCCTGGAAATCCTGGGTCTGGGCGAACAGGAGGATGTTCCTCTGGGCGACCGGAAAAATATGTGCTATATGGGCTCTACGGTTGTGTACGGCCGGGGCAAGGCAGTCATCACCGCCACCGGTATGGATACCGAAATGGGCAAGATTGCTGACGCTCTGGCAAAGGCTGAAGAAGGTCAGACTCCTCTGCAGATTAAACTGAGCCAGCTGAGCAAGATCCTGACCTGGCTGGTCCTGGCCATCTGTGTCGTTATCTTCGGCGTGCAGAT
>JAZRLK010000076.1:0-13328 GCA_045646805.1 Faecousia sp. | reverse complement strand
GCTACGATCCGACTTATTCTCCCGATAGAAAATCCAGTCAATTCCCTGCTCCGGAATGGACACAGGACGCACATTGGCATAAAGATCCAGTTCCCGGCGCAGTGTTACATTGGCACTTTCCATCTTACCGCCCATAGGGGTTGTTGTGGGGCCCTTGAGCAGCACATCACAGGTTTTGATCTCTGCCAGAACATCTGCAGGTACTGCGGCATTGCAGGCCATACGGTTTTCGATGGTCAAGCCTTCGATCTTCTTCATCACAATTTTACCGGCAGCAATCTCGTCCGCCAGCAAATGCTCCAGAATTTTCACCGCCTCACCGGTGATGATGGGACCGATGCCATCGCCGTCAACAATACCGATGGTTACAACCTCTTTGGTGCTGTAGTCCACCTTTTCAGTGCTGGCATTGGCGATTCTATCCAATTGCTCCTGCAAAATCTTCCGAAAGCTTTCGCAGGCCATATCCAGTTCTTTCATTGTCCATTCTCCTTTGTATAGTTGAGAAGTCCACCGGCAAGCAGAATTTTCTGCTGACGGTCTGTAAAGTCACAAGTCAGTACAATTTCCTTGCCGCCTGCTTTCATAACCAGAGTTCCCTCTGCCATTCCCTTCTGAATATTCTCGATCACAAGGTCAGAAGATTCCTGCAAAGCATCATAGTCATCGGGATTTTGGAAGGTCAGCGGCATAATGCCGGCATTGATCAGATTTGCGGCGTGGATACGGGCAAAGCTTTTTGCCACAACACAGCGGATTCCCAAATACATGGGAACCAATGCGGCATGCTCACGGGAAGATCCCTGACCATAGTTTGTACCGCCAACAATAATGCCATCGCCGGCCTGCAAGGCACGCTCCGGGAACGCAGGATCGCACACCTCAAAACAGAACTTGGACAAATACGGAATATTGGAACGATAAGGCAAAATCTTTGCACCGGCAGGCATAATGTGATCAGTGGTAATATTATCGCCCACCTTCAGCACAAGCTTTGCTGCCAATGTATCAGCAAAGGGCTTACTCTTGGGGAATTCCTTAATATTCGGTCCACGCAGAACCTTGGCATCGGCAGCCTCTTCTTCTGCCAAGGGAGGCAGCACGGAGGAATCGTCGATGACAAAGCTTTCCGGCAGCTGCGCCGCAGGAATGGGCTGCAGAGTCATAGGATCGGTGATATAACCGGTGAGCGCAGATGCTGCTGCGGTTTCCGGAGATACCAGGTACACCTGACCGTCTTTGGTACCGCTTCTGCCTAAGAAGTTACGGTTGAATGTACGCAGGCTGACACCGCCGGAATTGGGAGAAAAGCCCATACCGATACAAGGACCACAGGCGCATTCCAGCAGTCTTGCACCGCTTGCCAGGATATCCGTTAATTCTCCGCTGTTTGCCAGCATGGTCAGCACCTGCCGGGATCCGGGAGATACAGAAAGGCTTACACCGGGGGCAATGGTCTTGCCCTTCAAAATGGCGGCTACCTTTTTCAGATCTGCCAAAGAAGAGTTGGTACAAGAACCGATACACACCTGGTCGACCTTTACTGCAGAAAGGGTATCCACTGCCACAACATTATCGGGACTGTGGGGACAGGCAATCATAGGCTTCAAGGCTGACAGATCGATATCAATAATCTTATCATAGACCGCATCGGGATCACTGGACAAAGGAATATAATCCTCTTCTCTGCCCTGAGCCTTCAAGAAAGCTCTTGTATTTTCATCAGAGGGGAAAATGGAGGTTGTTGCGCCCAGTTCTGCGCCCATATTGGTAATGGTAGCACGCTCCGGTACAGAAAGGGTCTTAACGCCCTCGCCGCCCCATTCAATGATGGCACCCACGCCGCCCTTAACAGACAGAATACGAAGGATCTCCAGGCTGACATCCTTGGCGGTAACAAATGGACGCAGAGAGCCGGTGAGATTTACCTTGTACATTTTGGGCATGGTGATATAGTATGCGCCGCCGCCCATAGCAACAGCCACATCCAAACCGCCTGCGCCAAAGGCCAGCATACCCAGACCACCGCCGGTGGGGGTATGACTGTCAGATCCGATCAAGGTCTTTCCGGGCTTACCAAAGCGCTCCAAATGGACCTGGTGGCAAATGCCGTTGCCCGGTCTGGAGAACCAAACACCGTGCTTGGCTGCTACAGTTTGCAGATAACGGTGGTCGTCGGGATTTTCGAAGCCGCATTGCAGGGTGTTATGATCTACATAGGCAACGGACAATTCCGTTTTTACCCGGGGAATGCCGATGGTTTCAAATTCCAGATATGCCATTGTGCCTGTAGCATCCTGGGTGAGTGTCTGATCGATCCGCAGCGCAACCTCACTGCCCCGGGTCATATCCCCGGAGACCAGGTGCTGAGCTATGATTTTTTCCGCAATTGTTTTACCCATTTTCCATAAACCTCTCAATTACGTGTTCTTTCGCATTCCGGATATGCGTAGTCATCAATTCCTGCGCCAGCTTGCCGTCACCGGCGATGATCGCCTCAATAATTTTCTTATGCTCGTTTACAGAACGCTCCTGTACGCTTTGATGCTTCACAGTGATCTTACGATAGCGCATACTTTTACGGTGCAGGGGCAGCAAAGTATCGTGGAGCACTGTGCGGTGGCTCACTTCATAGAGGGCATCGTGGAAACGGTCGTCAATCTTCTGCAGATTATCCAGATCCTGCTTGGAATAATAGAAATCCTGCAATTCGCTGATATGCTGCAGCTCTTTCTTTTCTTCTTCTGTAGCATTCTGGGCTGCATAGAAAGCGGCGATGCCTTCCACCTGTTCCCGGATATTCATAATATCTTCCAAGTCGGGCAAGGTGATGCCCAAAACCACAGAGCCTTTACCGGTTTCCTGAATCAAGCGTTCCATTTCCAGTCGGCGCAGCGCCTCACGGATAGGCGTGCGGCTTACACCAAGCTGATCCACCAGCTTCATTTCCGTCAGGATCTCGCCCTTGGGATAAACACCGGTAATAATATCATTTTCCAGCTTTTCAAAAACCTGATCTGCCAGAGATACTGTTTTAAATCCAGCCATATTCCTTACCTCACTTAATAATTCTGCCGGGGGCAAATTTTTCGATCAGCTCTTCCATTTCCTTATGAGAAATGACGGTCTGTCTGCCCTCTTCGTACTGCTGGTCGATCCATTCCTTAATAGACAGGATCAGCGGATCTTTCTTGGACAATTCCTCTTCTCCGGTAAGGCCGTACTTTTGGTTGATCCAATAGGCAATACCGGCAAGACCGGAGGTTTTGCTGATTTCCACCAAGGCAGGGCGGTTTAAGAGCTTCTTGGTATCGAAGATGGTATAGATCTCCGCATCCTTCAACAGGCCGTCGGCGTGGATACCGGCACGGGTGGAATTGAAGTTCCGACCCACAAAAGGCGTCATAACCGGCACATCGTAGCCGATTTCCTTCTGGAAGTACTCGCCGATCTCAGTGATAACTGTGGGGTCCATACCGTCCATAGAGCCCCGGAGGGATGCATACTCGAAGACCATAGCTTCCAGTGGAATATTACCGGTACGCTCGCCAATGCCCAGGAGGGAGCAGTTAACAGCGCAAGCGCCGTACAGCCAAGCGGTGGAGGCGTTGGAAACAGCCTTATAAAAATCGTTATGGCCGTGCCATTCCAGGCATTCACTGGGAACATCGGCATAATGCTGCAAGCCGTAGATAATACCGGCAACGCTTCGGGGCATAGCCGCTTCCGTATAGGGTACGCCGTAGCCCATAGTGTCGCAGGCTCTGATCTTCACCGGGATTCCGGCCTGCTTAGAAAGATTCTGCAGCTCATTGACAAAGGGCACCACAAAGCCGTAGAAGTCGGCACGGGTGATATCCTCCAAGTGGCAACGGGGAATGACACCGGCATCAAAAGCATCAGAAACAGCCGCCAAATAATGATCCAAAGCTTGACGGCGAGTCATTTTCATCTTTTTGAAAATATGGTAGTCACTGCAGCTGACCAAGATGCCGGTTTCTTTAATACCCAGATCCCGAACCAGGCGGAAGTCCTCCTTGCTGGCACGGATCCAGCTGGTAATTTCCGGGAATTTCAGATCCAGCTCCATACATTTTTCAATGGCATCCCGATCTTTTTTACTATAGACAAAGAACTCTGTCTGACGGATGATGCCGTAAGGACCGCCCAGCTTGGACAGCAGCTTATAGATATTGACGATCTGATCTACCGAATAAGGCTCAACAGACTGCTGACCGTCACGCAAAGAGGTATCGGTGATCCAGATCTCCTCCGGCATATTCATAGGCACACGGCGATGGTTAAAAGCGACCTTAGGCACAGTGCCGTAAGAATAGATGTCACGCTGCAGATTGGGCTCCGCCACATCCTGCAAAGAATATTTATAAGACTTCTGCTCCAGCAAATTTGTCTTGTTGGAAATTTCCAGCATAGGTCTTTCTCCCTTCATACTGTATTATTGTATACAATTATACTCCTGCGCCTTGAAAAGTCAATGAAAAAATCCCACAAATAACACAGGTAAAACACCCGGTTATTTGTGGGATTTTTTATAATCTTACAAGCCGTTTCTTTTATGCTCCCGTTTCATCCAAAGAAGTGTTTTCTGCAACAGAAATCGTACTTAAAAGCGCAGCATATTCTTCCTCCGTTGCGCCCCGCATGGCAATTGCATAAACAGAATCTTTGTATAGGAAAACAACCTCCCGGCACAGCACATCATCTTTGGTATATACAGCCTGATATGCGTTTTCATAGTCTTCGATGGGTGCGGTAGTTCCACCGATGGATTCATACCACTCCATCAATGCCTTGATTCGTTCCGGGCCATCTTCTGCGGCATCTTTTCTGGAAAGAATGATGATCTGTTTATACATTCCTTTTTCAAACGCCCACAGATCGTCGTTGCTTTGGGTGGAATCCCGGATGAAGTCTTTTGGAATGGTCAACGACAGATCGTGAAAGACAATATCTCCATTAAAGGGCATATTGTAGGTAGGGCCCATACAGCCGGACAATAAAATGAGCGCAGAAAACACTATGCTGAACGCAACAATTGTTTTTGATTTCATAACCAGTCTCCTTTTATTCGTTTCCTCACTTTGAATACCCAAACCACAGGGCATTATTTCTGATAAAACAGGTATTTCAGCAATTTAGGGATTGTTCAATGTCTTATTCTACAATATCTATCAAGATTTCAGGCAAAAGTCTGTCATGCTTTTGATTGTTGCCTGCAAATTCACCGACAAATACTACATCGAAGGATTTTGAAGCGTTGGGCGGAAGAACAAAAGTTGCTTGCGAACCATCTTCGTTGAATGCTTTTATGATCTCATGTTTTAACAATCCATTGGCTGCATCTTCCGGCAAACTTGCGGAAAGATTTACTGTTTTTTCAAAATCATATGTATTTTTCAGTATGATATGGCACTTGATATAGACTTTATCCTCTTCTACTTTATAATCTAAAAAACAACTGTTTTCCTCATCAACAGAAATGTTTGCCGTAGTTTTACAGGATGCCAACAACACAATCATTGACAGGCCTATCAGAAAACAAAGGAATATAGTATATTTTTTCACAAAACTCTCCCTATCCTACAATGCTATCCTAATGGTTGTCTGCTCAAACTGTGGTAGTTCGCATTTTTAGGTTTTTTAACTCAAGAAGCAAACTCTATTGATAATACGCACCCAGTAGTGTTCCTTGACAGATCATCGAAATCATAACTCCAAATATAAATATAACTCCCAGCGATATCCAGTCACTTTTTTTCAGATGAAATCCTTTTCGGTACACAATATAGGCGACAAATGCCAGTATGATATACCCCAGCATCCCATAAGCTTCTGACATAATGATTCCTATAGACACAAGCAAAGGGATCATCAGTTTATACCCAAACCAGGAATCCGATATTTCGCCTGTTTTTTCAATCTTGCGCCTTTCAAATGTGTAAACAAAGCCGAATACAGCAGCAATTCCAACTATAGCCCACAGCAATAGCCATACCAAACACTCAGGATCATTCCATAGCCAGCAAAGATCGTGAACTGCTTCCTTCGTAATTACACGATCATATTCATACGCGATTTCGTCTAATACACCCCACGAAACACCCATATTTGTATAGAGAAGTCCGAGTTTAAATTGCATCTCATACAAATTAACCCCATAAAAATGACTTATATCAAAGATAATTCGCAGAATACTATTCCATGTTTCACCCAGCAAACCAAAAAGGAAATTCCATGCAACCAAAAAAATAATGCCATCAACTGTGGAATTTGCTTGATTAAATATAAACACATTCAATGAATATAGACAGATACCAATTGCAAGACTAAGGAAATAGTGTCCCAGCATTGGCATATAATCAAAAGCTTCCGGATAGCGCAGCATAAAAAGAAAGTTAACGAAATAGCAACAGGAATAACAAACAATTACACAAATCAGACCGGTTATGTAATGAATCATACCCATTAATCTTCGAGTAATCGGCAAACCGTAATAACAATCCAGGTTTCTACGTTTTTTAAACGTTACAAACTCAATTATAGGCAACACTGATACGATAATCAGCATCAAACCAGCAAACATATCTATATTAGAAAAATAGAATATCTTTTTATAGCTTTCTCCTATTTCATAATCAAAAAAATCAATTATCTGCTTCTGTACTGATGAATTGATGACTGTCATAACAAGAGAAACCGCAAGTATAAAGAGAAATAACTTACACATACTGCGCAAATGGTAACGAAAATAAGATTTACCGGCAGCGGTCATTTCTCCACCCCCTTCTTTTGAACATCGTAAATGAACATTTCTTCAAAGTCCAGCGGCATCTCGTCCATAACCGCGGGAGAGAGCTTTTCCAATTCGGAGCGCAGCACCTCCGGGTCGCCCTCCAGGACGATCTGCACGAATCTACCCCGGATATTCAGACTATAAACCGGCAGGTCTGCAAAGGCAGACTCTTCCACCGGCTGGGTAAATGCCAGTTCAAATTTGCAGAAGCTGCCCACATGCTGGGCAATATCGCCTTGCTGGGTGATATGGTTATGATCGAGCAGAATAAAGCTGTCGCAGAAATCCTCCAACTCCCGGAGGGAATGGCTGGCAATGATCACCGTTGTATCCGAATTTTCCACATAGTCGATAATTGCGTCTTTAAACAGTTTCCGGGACAAAGGGTCAAGACCGTCAAAGGCCTCATCCAGCAGCAAATACCGGGGCTTGATGGCAAGGGCCAGCGCAATAAAGGTCTGCCGCCGCATACCCTTGGAAAAATTGCGCATTTTTCCCTTCAGTTCAATGGCATACTTGGAAAGAAGCTCCTCAAAGATCCCTCTGTCGATCTGGGGATAAAATGTTCTATAGAAATCAAACAACGCAAGGGGTGTCATAGACGAAGTGTAATAGGGATCATCGGGCAGAAAGAAAATATCCTGCCGGGTCTGCGCCTGCCGGGGATCTGCACCGTCAAAGGCAATACTACCGCCATCCGGTAGATACACACCGGACAAAAGACGCAAAAAGGTGGATTTACCTGCGCCGTTGATACCCACAAGACCCATAATGGTATGGTCGGGAACGATTAAATCAATTTTGTCCAAAACCACTTTTTTACCGAAACCGTGGGTCAAGCCTTTAATCTCAATCATCTGCATATACCTCCTTTACTGCCTGCAATATGGCTTGCTTTTGCACGCCGCTATCTTTCAGACGGGATATAACTTCTAAAATATCAGAATTTGCCGCATTGTTCTCTTTCGTCACGCCTGTAACATAAGCACCTTTTTTCGGGAGCATACGGATCAACCCCTGCTCTTCCAAATAAGTATAGGCTCTTTGCACTGTGTTGGGATTGACACCCAAATCCCCTGCGGCTACACGCACGGAAGGCAGCTTGTCCCCTTCCTGCAGCACGCCCAATCGGATAAACTCTGCGTAACGCTGTGCAATTTCCAGGTAAACATCCCGTTTGCCGGAAAAATACTTTGACACGCCGCTCCCCCTCTCTTCTGTATTATCTGTATCAACTGTACCATCTGTATCATAAACAGAATTTCCCATTTTGTCAAGCGTAAAAAAATCAACCGGGCACATTCCAATGTCACTTGGTGCTTGAGATTGCCACACCAGTGTGCGCACTGGTTCGCAATGACAATTGATTGGTGCCTTTATCAAAATGACACCAATTTTGTAACATTGGGCGATATGCCCGGTTGAAAAACATTATGCAGTTAGTTTCTTTCTTCTGAATTTACGGATCAATTCCAGAGGGCCGTACATTACCAGCAAAATTGCGCCGATCAGCACCGGAAATCCCCAAAGGTGATTTCCCCAATTCTGACCGAACCAGTACAGCGGATTTCCCGTCTCTGCTTCCATCAAAAACATAAAATTCGTATCCAGCCAGAGATTGACAAAATAAATGGGGATCGCCATTGCCACAAGCAGCCCCAGACATTGGGGAATCTTTTTCCAGGAGATTTGCAGCTTGCCATTGATTGCCAGCACAGCAGGATACAGAATCAGAAGGATATGCACAGTGGAGCTATGCAAGTGCATAAAATTGGCCACAGGCAGCTCTGTCCAAGTTGGGAACAAGGCTGCTGCCAACGCCCCGGGAATACAGACTGTGTAAAGAAAATTATCCAACGTCTTGGAAGGCTTGAAGCAATGCAAGGCTATCAGAAAAATATTGATGCTGCAAAGGTGCAGCGGCAGGTAGCCAACAGAATAGTTTCCGCCGATGCACAATCCGATCACTTTCCAAGCTTCGTCCAAAACGATCAGCAATGCAATGATCTTCTTCCATCGATCCTGCCCTTTTGTGCTAAGCTTTCCGAAGAAAATACTGCTGATAATCACCAACGCCGCAAGAATTGCCAGCCACATCAAATGCACGCCATCAAACAAGGAAAATCCAAGGCCTGCAGGAATGGTATCCACTGTATCCCAAAAATATTTCATATATGCTCCTTATCTGTTTCTTCTAATCAGCATACCAAGCTTACAAAGCAGCCTGTCTGCAAGGAAAAAGCAGGCATTGCCCAGCAGAAGTGCCGCAGCAAGTCCCCAGAAACCGACCCCTTCAAAATCCGAAATCAATTGGGGCATACCAATCACACGCAACAGCACCCAGTACAAAAGTACGGTCATTGCATTAAAATACAAGCCCTTGAACAGCCAGCTTACCGGCAGCTTATCCATTTTCGGCTTTATCAGCGGATAATATCCCATTGCCGCAAAAACTGCAGCGGCCTCTTTATCCGGGCTTAGCAGAAGGCTCAAGATACATACTGCGGCATACCAGGTCCAGCCTATTTTCCCGCCGCAGGATTTGCGGACAAAATCCTGCAAAAGCATACACAGCATAGGGCTGACATAGGTTGCCAGAGGAATCATACCGCCCAGGGCCATTATCACCACTGCCAAGGCCGCAAACACGCCGCCCAAGGCTATGGAATAGGATTTTTTCATTTCTTTCCGCCTAATTTCAGCAGACCATATTTAATATCCCAAAGCTTTTGGGAAAGATCCACATAATAATTATGGGGATTGTCGAAACGCTTAACTTCATCCCACAGAGTTTCCACCTGCTCCTGGCAGTAGGCACGAACCTCATGCAGCTCGGGACACTGATAAACCAATTCGCCATTTTTGAAAATGGGAACTTGCAGCTCTTTTGCGGTGAAATTATACACCGTTTTGGTCTTCCAGGTTGCTTCGGGGTCAAAAATCTCCATTTCTCCGCTATCATCCACCGTTTCATCGTGGACACACAGATAGTCGGCAATGGCCTTGCCGGTATCGTTGCCATAGAAGCGATAAAGCTTTTTATAGTGGGGATTGGTGATCTTGCCGGTATTTTCAGAAATTTTAATTTTCGGAGTAACCGTACCGTCGTTCTGCTCCACTGCAACCAGCTTATACACACCGCCAAAGACAGGCTCGCTCTTTGCCGTGATCAGCCGCTCGCCGACGCCGAACATATCAATTCTGGCACCCTGACGAAGCAAATCCTGAATGATATATTCATCCAGAGAGTTGGAAACGGAAATTTCACACTCTGTCCACCCGGCTTCATCCAGCATTCTTCTGGCCTTTTGAGAAAGGTATGCCATATCGCCGGAATCCAAACGGATGCCGCACTTTTTAATGCCTAAAGGCTTCAATACCTCATTGAATGCACGAATTGCATTGGGAACACCGGATTTCAGGGTATTATAGGTATCCACAAGCAAGGTGGCATTATTGGGGTACATTTCGCAGTAGGCTTTGAAAGCCTCATACTCCGTATCGAACATCTGAACCCAGGCATGGGCCATTGTGCCGCCTGCATAGACGCCGAAGAGCTGATCGGAGATGGTGCAGGCTGTGCCGTTACAGCCGCCGATATAGGCAGCACGCGCACCCAAAATAGCAGCATCCGCACCCTGGGCTCTACGGGAGCCAAACTCCAGAACCTTTCTGCCCTGGGCGGCACGGACCACCCGATTTGCTTTCGTCGCAATCAGGCTTTGGTGGTTAATGGACAGCAAAATAAAGGTTTCAATCAACTGAGCCTCGATGGCAGGCGCACGGACTGTCATAATCGGCTCTTTGGGGAAAATAGGCGTACCTTCGGGAACTGCCCAAATATCGCCGGTGAAACGGAATCCGGCTAAATACTCCAAAAATTCTTCACTGAACAGCTTTCTGCCCCGAAGATATTCAATATCCTCCGGATCAAAATGCAACTCCCGGATGTAATCAATTACCTGCTCCAGACCGGCAGCAATGGCGAATCCGCCGCCATCCGGACACTGGCGGAAAAAGACATCGAAGTAACAGATTCGATCTTTATAACCCTTTTCAAAATAGCCGTTTCCCATTGTGAGTTCATAAAAGTCACAAAGCATTGTCAAATTTAGCTTATCATAGACCTTCATTACAAGCACCTCTTTATGTTAATGATAAAAAATTATATGTCAAATACACAAAAATAGCAATCATTTTTTATTGACGGTGGTGTTTTTTTGCATTATATTAAAGAAAAAACGAATGGAGATATCAAGATGGAAATTACAATTGGTTTGAAGGGCGAAGTAAAAAGTTCCGTTGAACGGGAAGATACTGCCCTGGAAGTAGGCTCCGGCAGTCTGCTGGTTTACGCCACGCCCTGTATGGTGGCGTTGATGGAGGGTGCTGCCTGTGAGGCAATTGCCGCCTGCCTTCCGGAAGAAAAAACATCTGTGGGTACATTCCTGGAAATCAGCCATTTGAGCGCAACGCCCGTAGGACTGGATGTATGGGCAGAAGCAGAAGTCACCGCAGTTGAAGGCAGCATCATTACCTTCCAGGTTACAGCCTACGACGAGGCCGGAAAAATCGGCGAGGGCATCCACAAGCGGGCTGTCATCACTACCCAGAGATTTTTAGATAAAACCTATTCCAAATTATGATATAAAAATCCCTGCTGAGCATTCAGCAGGGATTTTTTATTACATTTCCTGTCGGCCTTCCAGTGCGCGGGATAACGTTACTTCGTCTGCATATTCCAATTGACTGCCAACAGGAACACCGTAGGCAAGACGGGTCACCTTGACTTCCATTGGGCGCAGAATACGAGAGATATACATAGCAGTTGCCTCGCCCTCGGTATCGGGGTTTGTTGCCATAATGATCTCCTGCACTTGCCCATCGCCGACACGCTGCAAAAGCTCCTTGATACGGATATCATCCTGGGTTACATGGTTCATAGGAGAGATCACGCCATGCAGAACGTGATATAAGCCCTTGAACTCTCTGCTGCGCTCCATAGCGATCACATCTTTCGGCTCTGCCACCACGCAGATCACACTGTGGTCCCGGGATTCGTCATCACAAATGGGGCAAATCGGCCGATCTGTTAAGTTTTGGCACACAGGACAGGTATGGACCGTTTTCTTTGCTTCCACAATGGCATCGGCAAAGGCCTGCGCCTCCTGCGCCGGCAAGCCCAGCACATAAAAAGCCAGTCTTTGAGCGGTCTTACCGCCAATGCCGGGAAGTCTTGCAAACTGGTCGGACAATTCCTGCAATGCTGCGGGAAAATATTGCATAATCTATCCTCTCCGCTTAGAACAGACCGCCCAAATTTAAGCCGCCGGTCATACGGGACATATTATTCGCTGCGTCTACATCCGCTGCACGCATTGCCTCATTGACTGCGGCAATGATCATATCCTGCAGCATTTCCACATCGTCCGGATCCACAGCTTCGGGATTGATGGCAAGATCCTTGATCTCGTGCTTACCTGTTACAGTGGCCGTTACCATACCGCCGCCAGCCGTTGCACTATAGGTCTTATTCTCAATTTCTTCCTGCATACGCAGCATTTCCTGCTGCATTTTCTGGGCCTGCTTCATCATAGCAGCCTGATTCATTCCGCCGGGCATACCCCGGAATCCGCCTTTTGCCATAGTTAGAACTCCTTCATTACTCTTTAATATTGATGATGCCGGAATTGGCTCTGCCAAAGTTCAGCAGCTCTTCCAGCTGGTGGGAATTGGTTTGGTTTGCACCCTTCACTGCAGCCACAGCCCGGACAGGACTGCCTAATGCAGCAGATGCTTTTCGGGAGAACATCTCCAACACTTCCGGTTTGTTGACCATATCCATAACAAACTTATCATTGCACAGCAGCACAAATTTGCCGTCACGCATAACGCCTTGAACCGGAGAATTCGGGGTCGTAGTAAAGAAACCGGAAAGAGGAGGCCGCAATTCCTGCTTTGCCTGGCTCACCAAATCGATCCAGAATCCTACCGGCGTTTCTGCCGCAGGGGCAGGAATCTCATCCGGCACCGGAGGTGCATCCCGATCATCGGGCATAGGAGGTCTGTCGTCCTCCTGATTATCTTCCGCAGCAGGGGTCTGTTTTACAGATACTGTAACCGCGCCGCTACGAATTTGGTCTTCCAAACGGGTCAGACGGGAATTGAGGGCTTCTGCATCCAACGACAACTCCGGCTGGCACAGATTCACAAGGCAAAGTTCCACATCCACCCGGCGGCTTGCGCTGCGCACGAAGCCATCAACCGTCTGCTGAACGATCTTCAGCATTCGGGTAAGCTCTCCCATACTAAACCGCTGGGTCAGCATCTGCACTTCCTGATCGGATGCAACGCCGGAAAGCATAGAGATTCCCTCTTGGGGTGCGGTTTTCATAATCATCAAATCCCGGGTCAGGCAGGCAAGCTCATCCATCAGCGCACCCAAATCCTTACCCTCAGAATAAAAACGGTTAAAAAGTGCCAATGCCTTTGCGGTATTATGGTCTGCAATATG
>JAZRLK010000075.1:0-3192 GCA_045646805.1 Faecousia sp. | reverse complement strand
GCCCGATAAAAATTGACAATTGACAATTGATAATTGACAATTATGGAGTCCGCAAAGCGGACAATTTTAAATCATTTCCGTAGGAAATACCTTAATTGTCCATTGTTCATTGTCAATTAGAGCGTTAGCGATATAAATTCTAATTTAGCTGATGCATTTGCGGATGGTTTTGATGGCGCCTTTTTCTAAGCGGGAGACTTGGGCTTGCGAAATTCCCAGCATTCCGGCAACATCCATTTGGGTTTTGCCGTCGTAAAACCGCAGGCATAGGATTTGTTTTTCCCGATCAGATAATGTGCCGAAGGCATCCCGCAGATCGATACGCTCCATCCAGCGTCCTTCGGTGTTGCGGGTATCCCGCACCTGATCCATAACGGTCAGGGGATCGCCGCCGTCGGAATAGACGGGGTCATACAAACTCACCGGCGCACATACCGCATCCAGTGCCTCTGCCACATCCGGCTCCGGCAGATCCAATTCTCTGGATATTTCTTCTAAAGTAGGATCTCTGCCCAATTGCAGAATCAAGGCTTCCTTGCATTGCAGTACCCGGTACGCCACATCCCGTATGGATCGGGATACCCGGATTGCAGAATTATCCCGCAGATACCGCCGCACCTCACCGGCAATCATGGGAATGATTGTAGAAAGTAGAGGAAATAATATTTTCGTCCAAAATACCCCTAAAACAGCGGTATTTTGGGCTTTTTCACTTGTTAATAAGGTAGCTGCGCAATTTCAGATGGACATCAATAACGCCATCTTTATGGATCACAATGCGGTCAATCAACTCCTGACAGACGGACTGCTTTTCTTTGTCAGTCATATGTTGCCAGGTGGATTCCAGAGACCGGAAAAGCGACTTTGCCTTTTCAACCTTGCGGGAGATTTTCTTCTTTTCCTCCTCACTGGTAAGCTGATGCTGCAGCTGCTTGATACGGGTTCTGAGGGTTTGAATTTTTTCAACAAGCACCTCATCGTCGTCATCATCCAAATCGTATAAACGGGATAGCTTGCGTTTGGCTTCCTTCAGTTCTCTTGCAAGGGATTCACTGGGATCAATATAGGTTGCGGATTTCTTTTTATCCTCGTTTCCAAGGTAGGTCATACGGAATAATTCCGCAATCACCGCATCCTCCACATCCGATGCCCAGAAATATTCACTGTCACAGTCGTCCGTTTTCACGAGGTTCGGTTTGGATTTTTGCTTGGAATAACAGACCAGCTTGCACTCGCCGTTCTTGTTCCATTTCTGATACCGCATCTTTGCGCCGCACTGCCCACATACCAACAAGCCGGAAAGAAGATAGTTGGACTCGGCACGGTGGACACTGCGTTTTTCCAGTTCGTCCTGTGCCTCCTGCCAGCGTTCCAAGCTGATGATCGCTTCGTGTTCACCTTTGTATTCCTCTCCCAGGTGAATGATGCATCCGGTGAGAGATTTCCGCATCAAAATATCTCGAATCTGTTTATCCCCCTTGAAGCCAAGGCGGTCAGCTATTTTCTGGGGCGGCATTTTCTCTTCAATGTACAGCCGGAAAATCTCCTGAACCTTTTCTGCTTCCTCGGGTACAACAATCAGCTGGGACAATTCCTTGTCGTAGCGGTAGCCGTAGGGAACATTGCCGCCGCCCAACCATTTGCCGGACTCTACCCGTGCCTTGCGGCCGGCTTTCAGCTTGGTAACAATGGTATCACGGTCAAATTCTGCCAGGGTGGAGAAAATGCCCAGCATAAAAGTGACCATAGGATTTTTCTTGTCAAAACTGCAGGCGGGCTCATCCACAGAATAAAAACTGATGCAATGCTTATTTCGGTTGACGGGACTTTTGCTGTCTGCTTGGGCAAAGAGATAGTCCTGCATAAATTGCAGCGTTCCCAGCAGCGTTCTGCCCAAACGGTCTATCTTGTTAACCACCATACTGTTAATACGAATCGTCGATTTTTCATTGTTAAATTCATCGATCATCGTCTTAATGCCATCCAAAGCAGGCCGGTCCATTTTGGTGCCGGTGTAGCCATCGTCTATGAACAGCACTAAATTGGTCAAACCCTTGCTTCGTGCGTGGGCGATCACATTTTTCTCTTGAATTTCAAGGCCATATCCTTCATCAGCCTGTTTGTCGGTGGATACACGCAGGTAGCCCACATTGACTAAATAGTTACCTTCTTCGTCAACTTCAACGCCTTCGTCAATGACGATCTTCATATAATGGGAAAGCTCAAGAATGTTACAGAGCTTTATTTTTTTCTTTGTTGCCAACATAAGATAATACCTCATTTCGTTGATAGCTGCATTATAACACATGATTTCGTTGTATGCAAGCTTAAAACACGACTCCTTATATGTATGGAGAAAATTCCAAAAGAGGGCATACCTGTCAAAAGGTATGCCCCCGCTTTGCTATGTTGCCTGGGTGTTGTTTTCGCTCCCAGGGCCAACGCGATCAACAATATCGTTGACGATCCGGTCGATTGTCGGATTACTGATGGTAATCAGCGACATTTCGGACGGTTCAACCTGCTGCTCGCCAATGAAAATTCGTACTTTAAATTCCAAATTGGACCATCCTTTCTGTGAAAATTATTGACAAATCTGGTACGGTTTAATCACTTTGGATTGCCGTCCGGTTTTTCGCTGTCTCTGTTTTTGGAATGGAGGCAAGGTAGATGTTGGTCACATCTGCCCGTTCGTGGCCCAGTAGTTTTGATACAGTCAAGTGGGCATCCAATTCCGAAAATCCGTCAGCAATGAGCTGGCGGTATTTTTCTGCGGCGTAGGTATGCCGAAGACCGTGGAAGGTCAGAGGGCGCTCAGAATCCGGATCCTGCACAGACTCGCGAATCCGCAGAATAAATTGCTGCAATTGGTTGATGGCCTTGTCAGTCGGTACATCGTCCGGCACCAGTAATTTGCTCCCTGTGGGTGTTGTATCAAGACATTTCTCCAAAGCAGAAATAATCTGATGGTTGATGGGTACTGTGCGGATCTTGCCACCCTTGCCCTTTATGGTGATGGCGTGTTCCCGGATGGCTTGCCGGGCAATGGCAGTGTCAATGCGCATACATTCGTGAATCCGGAAACCGGCGTAGCGGGCTAAGTAGAGGGCGAGAATGTAATCCTCCCGATCCAATGCTTTTCCCAGCATCCGATTAAACTCTGCAACACTCCAGGTGCGGTCTGTATCGCCA
>JAZRLK010000074.1:0-3266 GCA_045646805.1 Faecousia sp. | reverse complement strand
CAGGGGCGTGGCAATCTCATAGTAGGCAGTTTCTTCTATCGCAAGCTTACCTGAACAAGTAAGATTGTACCAAGAGATTCCCACGGGTCTAACGACCCTCGGAATGACACCCGGTTCGATAGTTTTCATAGTAAGATAAACGATCATTTACGAAAGGGGAAGATGCTATGAACAAGGAAGAACTGGCGAAAATTGTGGCGGAGCTTCTGCAAAATATGGGGCCCGAGCCTATGGTAAAGGCCAGCGATTATAAGCCGGAAAACCCCGGTCCGCAGATGCCGGAAACCGGGTACTCTGACGGGGATTTTGTGCCGGATGTAACGGCGTTGGATTTAAGAAAATTATATCTGGTGGAGGAACCGGAAAATGGGGAGGAATACTGCCGCTTAAAGCTGCGCACCCCGGCAAGATTGGGCAGCGGCAGAGCCGGTGCAAGATATAAGACTTTGACGATGCTGCGTTTTCGGGCGGATCACGCAGCTGCGCAGGATGCGGTGTTTTCCCAAGTGCCGGAGGATTTTGCGGAGAAAAACGGGCTTGTTTCCGTGCAGACCCGTTGCAAGGACAAGGACCAGTATCTGACAAGACCGGATATGGGCAGATGCTTTGATGAAGAGAATCAGAAGAAGATTCGATCTGCCGTTTCCGGTGCGCCCCGGGTGCAGATCGTTGTCGGTGACGGCCTTTCTTCTGCCGCCATTGTTGCCAATGCGATGGACTGTATGGCGGCAATCAAAGACGGCTTGAAGCTGAAAGGAATTGAAACAGGCAAAGCCTTGTTTGTCCGCTATTGCCGGGTGGGTGCAGGAGATGCGGTGGCGGATGTTACCGGCTGTGAGGTTGTGTGCGTGCTGGTAGGCGAGCGACCCGGACTTGTGACGGATAAGAGTATGTCTGCTTATATCACCTATAAGGCCCATACCGGCGTATCCGAATCCAGCCGCACCGTTGTTTCCAATATCCACGCCCAGGGCACACCGGCAGCAGAGGCCGGTGCCTATGTGGCAGAACTGATCGACACCATTTTGAAGAAAAAGACCTCCGGCGTTGGTCTGCATTTGGAGGGGTGAATATGATCCCGGTCAATGTTTTGGCGGTGCAGTACCTTTCCGCTGTGCCGGAAAGCTTATGCAGCGCATTGGGTGCGCCAAAGGGATACCCCTGCCTTGGGCTTATTACAACCGATTCTGACGACGCCACCTATATTGCCTTGGACGAGGCTACGAAAGCTGCGGATGTTCAGGTTTGCTACAGCCGCAGCTTTTATGCCGGTGCAGCCAATGCATCCACCCCTTATGCCGGAGAGGTCATCGGAATTCTGGCAGGGGCAACTCCCGGTGCGGTCCGCAGCGGTATGGATGGGGCGTTGTCTGCTTTGCAGCGGGTTGGATTTGATCAGGTGCAGGATGTGCCTTATCTTGCCCATACGGTCAGCCGCACCGGTTCGTTCCTGTCCAAAGAGGCAGGCGTGCCGGAGGGTTCGGCGCTGGCTTATTTGATTGCGCCGCCGCTGGAGAGTATGTTTGCTATGGATGCGGCGCTGTAGGCGGCAGATGTGAAGCTTTGCAACCTGTATGCTCCGCCCAGTGAAACCAATTTCGGCGGCGGTTTACTCACCGGCACCCAGGCTGCCTGTGAGGCTGCCTGCCACGCCTTTGCAGAGGCGGTGGCGCAGGTGGCGCAAAATCCTAAGGAGTGAAAATATGGATAAAGATTTACAAGCCCGGCAAGAGGCCCGGGATCTTGCCAAAAAGGCATTTGATGCCCAGCAGAAGCTGTGCCGTATGAGCCAAAGTCAGCTCGATACCATCGTCAAGGCGGTGGCGGATGCCTTTTCAGCCGCTGCCGGGGAATTGGCGAAAATGGCGGTGGAGGAAACAGGCTTTGGCAACATTGCCGATAAGACCACCAAAAATTTATTTGCCTCCCGGCAGGTTTGGGAGGCAGTCAGGGATATGAAAACCGTGGGCGTATTAAAGGAAGATCCCCGGGAAAAGCTATGGGAGGTAGGTGTGCCTATGGGTGTGATTGCGGCCATCGTACCCAGCACAAATCCCACATCCACCGTCTGCTATAAGGCCATGATTGCCTTAAAATCCGGCAATACCATCGTGTTTTCTCCCCACCCCAAGGCCATTGGCTGTACCCGGAAGGCGGCGCAGATCGTGGCGGAGGCTGCGGAAAAGGCCGGTGCGCCGGAAGGGTCTGTGGGCTGCCTGAGTATCCCTTCTATGGCAGGCTGCCAGGAGCTGATGGGAGAATCCCACACCCGGCTGATTTTGGCAACCGGCGGTCCTGCTATGGTTCGCTCTGCCTACAGCTCCGGAAAACCTGCCATCGGCGTGGGTGCAGGCAACGGCCCGGCGTATATCCACCGTTCTGCGGATGTGCAGAGGGCGCTGGAATGCATTGTGCAGTCCAAAACCTTCGATAATGGCACAGTTTGCGCTTCGGAGCAGAGCATCATCGTGGAAAAGGATATGGAGCAGCAGGTGCGGAAGGCCGCGGCAGGCTTGGGCTGCTACTTTATGAATGAGGAAGAGGCCGGTGCGCTGGCAAAGCTGCTGTTCCGTCCCACAGGGGCATTGAACCCGGAAATTGTGGGAAAAAGTGCGGTTTTCTTGGCAAAAAAGGCGGGATTTAAAGTTCCGGACTTTACAAAAGTTCTCATTGCCCGGGAGCAGGAGGCAGGTCCCACAAGGCCCTATTCTATGGAGAAACTCTGTCCGGTGCTGGCGTTCTTTGTGATGGAAAATGAAGATGCGGTGCTGGCAAAAGCCATTGAGGTTCTGAACCACGAGGGCAGCGGACACACATTTGTGATCCACGCAGAGGATCGCCAGGTGATCGAAAAATTTGCATTGCAGATTCCGGTGTCCCGTTTCCTGGTCAATACCCCCGGCGCATTGGGGGGAATCGGATCAACAACAGGTTTGTTCCCGGCGCTGACATTGGGCTGCGGCGCAGTGGGCGGCAGTTCCTCGTCCAATAACATTTCTCCGCTGGATCTGATCAATATCCGCCGTGTGGCCTGGGGACAAAAACAGGAAACCCCAAAAACCACAGCCCATATTGACGATCAGCTTGTGGAATATCTGACAGCCAAAATACTGGAACGCCTTCGCTAAATTAGAATTTATCTTACTAACGCACAGAGTATCGTACCTCTGTGTCATTGCGAGCCCCGTCAGGGGCGTGGCAATCTCATAGTAGGCAGTTTCTTCTATCGCAAGCTTACCTGAACAAGTAAGATTGTACCAAGAGAT
>JAZRLK010000073.1:0-21170 GCA_045646805.1 Faecousia sp. | reverse complement strand
CCATCAGGTGATTATGGTCACCCACAGCTATGTGGGCTCCTACGGCAATCTGGATCAGCCCCATGTTTGGAATGACTTCCTGAAAAACCACGAAAATGTCATTATGGCCTTCTCCGGTCACGTTTGGCATACCAATGTGGTCAGAAGAACCGATAAGGGCGTAAACGGCAACGATATCCACCAGATGCTGATGGATGCTCAGGTTTCCGATACCGGCAGCGAGGGCAACCAAAATGCCGCAATGATCGGCATCCTGCGCTTTAATGCGGACGGAACCAAATGCGATGTATCCTATTATTCCACCGACCGGGATATGTATGATGCAGGCAGTAATTTCACCCTGAACCTGCCCAAGCAGGATGCAACTTATTACGCCGTGGTGGGAACACAGAGCTTTACCAGTGTTTCCGAAGCTGTTGCGGCAGCCAACGGCGGCATTGTGCAGCTTCTGAAATCTTCGGATGAAGCCATCACCGTCAATGCGGATGTGATGATCGATTTAGCAGGCCATACCTTGTCCAATGTAACCGTAGCAGAGGGCTATAGCCTGAAGCTGATCGATACCGCAACCGATTCCTATGAGGCTGGCGGCAGCGCAACAGTTATCGGCGCTGTGGAAAGCCTGACCCAGGCAAACGGCAAGAGCTATGTGGTAACCGGAAAGAACAATGTTTATACTGCCCGCCGCTATATGGCAGCGCTGAACCAGCAGGTTTCTTTGGGCGATGATCTTTCTATGAACTTCATCGTTGAAGCCGATCAGGGAACTACCGTTTATGTAACCTTTAACGGCGAAACCGTATCCTACGATCTGAGCCGGATGACCGCTGACGAAAACGGTAAGTACACCATTTCCGTAGCCTTGGCTGCTGCGCAGATGACCGAGCAGATCCAAGTCCGGTTTGTCAACAGCGGCGTGACTACGATGGAAAAGACCTATTCCATCCGCAGCTATGCAGAAGCTATTCTCCAGGGCAGCTATTCCGCAAAAACCAAAAATCTGGTGAAGGCAATGCTCCAATACGGCGCAAAGGCACAGCTGTACTTCAATGTGAACACGAATAATCTGGCTAATGCCGGTTATGAGCTGGAAGGAACGACCCTTCCTGCAGAAGCTGAGCCTATGGCTGTAAACGGCAGCATCACAGGCTTGAACTTCTACGGCGCAACATTGGTATTTACCAATAAGATTGCGGTGCGGTTCTATTTCACCGGCTCTGTGGAAGGCGTCAGCTTCGGCGGCTATGAAGCAAAGGAAAAAGACGGCAAGTATTATGTTGAGGTTGCCGGTATCAATCCCCAGGATTATGCAAACAGCATTGTGCTGACCGCAGCCAAGGGCGAAGAAACCTTGAGCGTATCCTATAGCCCTCTGAACTATATCCTTCGTATGAGCGAAAAGGGCAGCGATTCTCTGAAAAATCTGCTCAATGCTCTGTACGGCTACCACGAAGCAGCGGTGCAGTATGTCAGTGCCGCTGGCGATGCCGGGAATGTGACCGTAACTTATGATGCAGTAGCCGGTGCTTTTGATACCGTATCCGGCAGCGGCATCGCCGTGGAAAACGGAAAGCTGGCTGTGGACAACAACGGCGAGGGCAAGGTGATCCTGACCGATGGCATCCGCGGCAATAAGACCGTATCTGTGGATATCTATCCGGCAGACAATAAGTTCAATTCCGGTATTTATCTGGGAGCTTCCAATGCCCACGCACCGCAGGATGCCATTGACGCAATTGCTGTGATTTTGGAATCCCATTTTGATATCACCAACAATCGTTTGGATGTTCTTATTGGCAATTTCCCCACTTGGAAGGAGCATTATCGGTTTGTGATCGAGGGCGGCCAAGCCCTGTTTACCGGCAACACAGCAGAGCCTGTTAATTTAAAGGTAAAAGTGGAAGGTAACCAACTGACCATTACGGTTTCTCTGATTAGCGATCCTTCCAAGTCTGTGACCACCTCCCACACATATACCGGCAGCTACGATCTGGCCGCCGGTCAGGTGGGTCTGCGCAGTCAGTATAACGATGTTGCGTTTGATAACTTCCGTGTGGAATCCTCCGCACAGCAAATCGCTTATAATTTTGATGACGCAGATACCTCCGGTCTGAAGCTGCATCATTCCGCTTGGTGCAACGGCATCCGGACTACCGCAAACAACACCTTCGCCCTGCATAACGGCGCAGTCTTTGAAAACGGTACTTTGGCAGCTTCCATCAATACCGCAGGCAAGCATCAGGCAGGCATCGTGTTCGGTTCTGACGAGCAGGGTCAAAACTATTATCTGTTCCGCATCTGCAACAATCAGACTGTGGAACTGGTGAAGGTAGTAAATGGCGTTGCGGAAGTTTTGGACAGAGGCTATTTGTCCGCAGGTCATAATTACAACAATTACAACCGCCTTGAAGTAGTGAAAAACGGCAATACCATTTGCTGCTACTACTATAACCGCTTCGGAAAGATCAATTGCTATGCGTTCTATGAGGATAACGCACCGCTGACCGGCAATCGTTTCGGC
This sequence comes from Faecousia sp., assembly GCA_045646805.1. Taxonomy (GTDB): domain Bacteria; phylum Bacillota; class Clostridia; order Oscillospirales; family Oscillospiraceae; genus Faecousia. The sequence continues at coordinate 18,649 of JAZRLK010000073.1, read as the reverse complement.
TTCTATGCGGCCAATGCCGGTGCACAGTTCGGTGATGTGACCATTGCCGGCAATGTTGCGCTGAGACAGGCGGATGTGGTGATTTTCGGTCATTCCTATACAGAGATGTGGCTGGATTACGAAACCTACTTCCCTGAGTATACCAACATCGACGATATTGGTATCGGCGGCTCTGTGGCTGCTCACTGGGAAGCTTTGGCTGATGAAGTCATCGTCTACGAGCCCAAGCTGGGCATCTATAACATCGGCATCAACGATCTGACCGGCGGCACAACGCCCAAGGCTGTTGTGGATTCTGTGGAAAATGCATTGCTGCAGATCAAGGCAGCATTGCCGGAATTTGAGGTCGTGCTGGTTTCTGTGAGCCATTGTCCCGCAAGACCCAATATTACAGGGGCTATTTCCCAGACCAACGCTCTGATGCGCAATCTGGCAGCCAGCTATGACTGGATGTACTATGCAGAAACAGAGTACCTGTTCTGCACAGATAAGAATGATCCCCTGAGCGCCGATGGCAGCCTGTTTATTGACGGACTGCATCCCTCTGCGGCAGGCTATCAGATGATGGCGGCTGTGATCAGAAGCGCAATTAACGGCGAAAATCAGCCGGAATTTGATGAAGAGCTGGCTAATACCCTGCTGGCAAATGCCAAGGCCAATAAGCTGGCTTCCATGGGCATCTATTCCGAAGGTGCGTATACGGCGGAAAACTGGGCACAGGCAAAGCCTTATTACGATGCAGCGATTGCCAAGATCCAAGCCTGCGCTACAGAAAATCAGCTGAAAACAGTGGATCTTTCCGCTGAAATCGGGGCGCTGGATCAGATTCCCAATAAATCTGTTCAGATCGTTGCAAACCTCTTAAATGCCAATACCCGTGACGAGTTTAATGCCGCAGGCTGGAAAAAGACAGACGATAACACTGCCAACATTGGCGGCTACAGCTATGCGCTGGATAACACCGCTGTTCTGAGCGATACGGAAATTGTGTTCAAAGCATCCAACAATACCGGCAATATTGCCACCGGCGGTATTTTCCTCAGAGCAACACAGCTGGATAATAACGGCATTTACGGCTACCTGATTAACTATGTAGCCTCCGGCAATTATCTGCAGGTTTACTATGTAAACAATGTTTACAATATCGACGGCAGTGCCTATACCCTCCAGTATATCGGCGGCATCAATTACGGTGCTTACGGCGATATCCTCAATACCTGCTTCTATGCCAAGATAGAAGGGGATCAGCTGATCCTTTCCACCCTGGAAAGATATCAGGCAGGTCAGGCACCGCTGGTGGAAGTCGATTTGACTTACGGCGGCGTATTTGAACTGATCGAATCCGGTCATATCGGTATGCTGGCGTGGAACGATGGCGTTACCTACGATATGCAGCTGAAGAATTTTAAGGCATAATCAGAAAGAAAAAGGGGATTTCACAATGGGTGAAGTCCCCTTTATTCCCTAAAAAAGGAGATAAAGCTATGATAATAGACAGACCGGAACATCCCAATCCCCAGTTTATGCGCAGTAGCTGGATGAATCTGAATGGACAGTGGCAGTTTGAGATCGACCACGGAAACAGTGGTCAGTCGCAAGGTTTCTATGAACCGGAGAAAGCATTTCCCCAAACCATTCGCGTGCCTTTTTGCCCGGAAAGCAAGCTCTCCGGGATTGCATATAAAGATTTTATGCGGGCGGTGTGGTATAAAAGAGATTTTGAGATCACCCCGGCGCAGCTGCAGGGCTGTGTTATGCTTCATTTTGGTGCAGTGGACTATGAAGCAACCGTTTATATCAATGGCGTAAAATGCGGCAGCCATAAAGGCGGCTATGTATCCTTTGCGCTGGATATTACCCCTTATATCAAGGCCGGTACGAATACCGTGACTGTCCACGCTGAGGATGATACCCGAAACAGACGGATTCCCTCCGGCAAACAAAGCGACCGCTTTGAATCCTATGGCTGCTTCTACACCCGAACCACCGGCATCTGGCAGACGGTGTGGCTGGAATTTTTACCCAAGGCGTATATCAAAAAAGTAAAGTATACCACCGATATTGAAAACGGTGTCCTACACATTGCCGCAGAGCTTGTGGGAAGGGGCGTGCTTCAGGCTTCTGCCAGCTACGAGGGTGAGCCTATGGGCAGCGCATCGGTTTCCGGTAACGGCGGAAGTGTTTGCTTGAGCCTTCCTTTAAAGGAAATCCATCTTTGGGAAGTGGGAAAGGGAGGATTGTATGATCTGAAGCTCTCCTACGGGGAAGACGAAGTGGACAGCTATTTTGGCATACGATCCCTGCAACTGGACGGATACAAATTTCTGATCAACGGAAAATCGGTATTTCAAAGATTGGTGCTGGATCAGGGCTTTTACCCGGATGGAATCTACACAGCACCCAGTGATGAAGAACTGGTGGGAGATATTAAACGGTCCCTGGCTATGGGCTTTAACGGCGCAAGACTGCACGAAAAGGTATTCGAAAAACGGTTTTTGTACCATTGCGACCGGATGGGTTATATAGTCTGGGGCGAGTACCCCAACTGGGGCTTGGATCATTCCGACCCCACTTGTATCTATACGGTGCTGCCGGAATGGCTGGAGGAATTGGAACGGGATTTCAACCATCCTTCCATTGTAGGCTGGTGTCCCTTCAATGAAACCTGGGATACAGATTGCAGAAAACAGTACGATGAATTGCTTTCTTTGGTATACCGGGTGACAAAATCGGTAGATCCTGCCAGACCCTGTATCGATACCAGCGGCAACTTCCACGTGATGACTGACATTTTTGATGTGCATAACTATGACCAGAATCCGGAAACCTTTGCCGCCTGTTATGACAGCCTGCCTTCTGCCATTACGGATCGGCACGAATGCCGTCAGAAATATCAGCCGGGCGACCCGATTTTTGTCAGCGAGTACGGCGGTATTGCCTGGAGCGAAGATCCTTCCGGCTGGGGCTATGGCAATGCGCCTGCTTCCAAGGAAGAATTTTTGGATCGGCTGAAGGGGTTGACGGATGCTCTGCTGAATAACAAGTATATGTTCGGCTTCTGCTATACCCAGCTGACGGATGTAGAGCAGGAACAAAACGGACTTTACACCTATGACCGCAAGGCAAAGTTTGATCCCGCGGTCATATCTGCGATCATCTCAGGAAAGGCTGCGATTGAAGAGTAATGAAGAATAACTTTTATAATCCCATTATGCCCGGTGCAGATCCTTTTGTGCTTTTGTATGACGGCAAATATTATCTGTACTGCACCGCTGAGAATGAAAAGCCCCTGCTTGACCACAATTCTTTCGATACATCCGTCAATAAGCAGGATGGCTACTACGTGTACCAATCGGATGATCTGCTGACCTGGGAAAATAAAGGCTTATGCCTGAGCAAAGAGGATGTGATGGGGGATAAGTGGTTTTGGGCGCCGGAGGTATTGCATAGAAACGGAAAGTTTTATATGGTCTATTCCTCTGAGGAGCATATCGGTATGGCCGTGGCGGATAGCCCATTAGGCCCTTTTAAGCAGGATGAGAAAAAGTGGCTATATGCCGAAAAAGCAATTGATGGACATATGTTCGTCGATGACGACGGTACGGTTTATCTGTACTATGTGCGCCTGCATAACGGAAACCAAATCTATGTTGCAAAACTCTCAGAAGATCTGCTGAGCATTGATGTTTTTTATGAAGATTGTCTTATCAAAGCGGAAGCGGATTGGGAAACAAGGGATTGCCTGGTGGCAGAAGGTCCCTTTGTGTTAAAGCACAACGGCATCTATTATCTGACCTATTCGGCAAACCATACCCGGTGTCAGGACTACGCCGTTGGCGTGGCTATGTCCCAAAGCCCCATTGGACCTTTTGAGAAATTTAGCGGCAATCCGATTTTGCATAAAAATGACAAATTCTGCGGCGTGGGACACCATAGCTTTACCACCTCGAAGGACGGAAAAACCCTGATTTGCGCCTACCATTGCCACGATAGCTATGAAAATTTCAAACCCAGAAGATTCTGCTTGAATACAGCGCAGTTTGTTGCAGGCAAAAATGGGCCGGATGAGCTGGTAATCAACGGCCCGGCATAAGGCAAATTATACAGAAGTAACCCAGAGATAGGATATTTTCTTGACAACTTTATATAAATATGATACAAAACATACAAGGAAAACGCTGCGTGGTTTGTGCAATATTTACAAATAAAGTTGTAAAGGAAAGTTTGAGGTTTACAACTCTGATTGCAATATATTTCGGCGTTTCTATCAAAGGTGCAGGGGGAATCCCCCTTGCAAATACAACAGGAGGTATCGGTATATGAAAACAAAAAGACTATTGGCGATGCTGCTGACTTTGGCTATGGTTCTGCCTATGGTAAGTAACGGCTTAGATGCGGATGCGGTATCGGCTACAAAAAAACCGGTTGCGTCGGCTTACGAAGTGTGGGATTTTTCGTCGGACACACAGGCAGCTGATTTTACATTCTATCAATCCGGAACCAGCAGCTTTTCCGTTCGGGATGGTATGCTTGTTCCGTCGGGAGCCATCGGTGAAATGAAAGCAATTGCAAAAATGGATACCCAGAATATTACGTTCGTTTCTGTGGATATTATTCCCGGCGCCTCCGGGCTGATCAACGCAGGCTTGTATATCGGCGCTTCCGATGCGGCCGATCCCAGCGATAAGATCAATGCGTTGGCATTTTTGGTGGAGTCGTGGTTTTCCGGCTGGGCTGATGCGCCAAACCGAATCGACCTTGTGACCGGTGAATTTCCTGTTTGGAAAGAGCATAAGCGGCTGATCTCCGAAAGCGGCAGCGGCAATGCGCTGTTCAAAAACGGTGTGAAAGAGCCGCTGAATTTGCGTGTGGATTATGGCATCGATACACTCACGGTGACATTAAGCCTGGTCAGCGATGCAGGTAAATATGTGCAGTCTGTGTTTGCATGTGACCCTGCAGACCTGATGGGTTCTGTGGGTGTCCGTGCCAATAATAGCGATGTGTGCTTTGATAATTTTAAAATCGGTTATGACCGGGCTGTGCCCGAGAAGCTGCAGCAAGGACTGGAGTTTTCTGTTGCCGGTGCAAAAGCCCAGGTGAATCAGGCAACCGGCACCATTCCTCAGACAGTAGAGGCGTGGGTGAAGGTGAATCCTTCTTCTACTGCCAGCCGGACAGCCATTGTCGGTGCGTTCAAAGGCCCTTATACCGCAGATGCGCAAAAGGGCGACTGGGCATTGTTTACCAATGGCAACGGCATTCTTTGGTGGTATGAAAAGAATGCAAGCGGACAGTATTCCACAGCCAAGGGTCCCACCATCAAGACCGGCGAATGGGTACACGTGGCGATTGCCCGTACAGAAGGCACGGTAAAGTATTATATCAACGGTACTGAGGTTGCTGCAGCCACCGGTAATATTGTTTTGAATACCGCTTCTACCAAAGCCCCCACCTTGGGCTATTGTGAATACGGCGGAGAGAATGTTAACTACTTGGACGGCACATTGGGCGATGTGCGTCTTTGGAGCACCACCAGAACTGCTGAGCAGATTCAGGAGGATATGTTTGCAGAAACTACCGTCAACGAAGAAGGTCTTATGCACCATTGGGCCTTGGATGAGCAGGTGGGTACTGTCTTTTTGGACTCTGCACCGGCCGGCAATCACGGCACGATTGCAGGTCAAACCGGACTAACCTGGACGGAAGTTTCTTCCCTCAATAAAGGACTGGCGTTTTCCGTTGCCGGTGCAAAAGCCCAGGTGAATCAGGCAACCGGCACCATTCCTCAGACGGTGGAGGCGTGGGTGAAGGTGAATCCTTCTTCTGCTGCCAGCCGAACAGCCATTGTCGGTGCGTTCAAAGGCCCTTATACCGCAGATGCGCAAAAGGGCGACTGGGCATTGTTTACCAATGGCAACGGCGCTCTGTGGTGGTATGAAAAGAATGCAAGCGGTCAGTATTCCACAGCCAAGGGTCCCACCATCAAGACCGGCGAATGGGTACACGTGGCAATTGCCCGTACAGAAGGCGCTGTAAAGTATTATATCAACGGTACTGAGGTTGCCGCAGCCACCGGCAATATTGTTTTGAATACCGCTTCTACCAAAGCCCCCACCTTGGGCTATTGCGAATACGGCGGAGAAAACGTCAATTACCTGGATGGCGTGATCGGCGATGTGCGTCTTTGGAGCACAACCAGAACCGCTGAGCAGATTCAGAAGGATATGGTTGCAGAAACTGCCCACAATGAAGCAGGGCTTATGCACCATTGGACCTTGGATGAGCAGGCAGGCACTGTTTTCTGGGACTCTGCAGCCTCCGGCAATCACGGCACGATTGCAGGTCAAACCGGACTAACCTGGACGGAAGGCTCTGCTCTCAATGAAGGACTGGAATTTGCAGCTGTAGGCGCAAAGGCAACCCTGAGCAAGTCCTCCGGGACCGTTCCTCAGACTGTTGAAGCCTGGATCAGATTGGATAAGGACAGTGCAGCCAGTCGGACTGGCATCATCAGTGCGTTCACAGGTCCTTATACCGCAGACGCGCAAAAGGGCGACTGGGCGTTGTTTACCGGCACAAGCGGAAGCCTGTGGTGGTATGAAAAGAACGCCAATGGACAGTATTCCACAGCCAAGGGCCCAACCATCAAGACCGGCGAGTGGACCCACGTAGCTGTTACCCGAGCCGAGGGAATTATCAGATACTATATTAACGGCAGCGAAGTAGCCTTTGTGGAAAGTGATAAGATCGTGATGGGTACTGCTTCTGCAAAAGTACCTACTTTGGGCTACTGTGAGTACGGCGGAGAGAATTATAACTATCTGGACGGCGCATTGGGCGATGTGCGCATTTGGAGCACCACCAGAACCCCGGAGGAAATCCGCTCCGCAATGTACACGGAACTGACCGGAGCAGAAACCGGTCTGATGAGCTGCTGGAAGCTGGATGAGCAGGCCGGAACCGTCATTAAGGACTGTGCAAGCACTGGCAACCACGGTACAACCAGCGAGGGAGTCGTATGGCTGCCGGGTACTGTGTCCGGCGGTCAGGAAGCTCCGGAGCAGACCTACCAAAATGAAGGCTTTAACTTCTCCCAAAACAAGGTTTGGATCACTTCCAAAGATTTGGATATCTCTGCGGATCACACCATTGAAGCGTGGGTGAAGATTCCTCAGGCGGTGAAATCTGCCAATGTGATCGTGAAAAACGATACGCGTGTCCGGTATGAATTCAGCGTAACTGCAGCCGGTGCACCCCGTCTGTATTGGAAGGACGAGAACGATACCGTTACGGATATCGTGGTTGCCAATGCAAAGGTGAATACCGGCAAATGGACCCATATTGCTTTCGTCAGCAATACAGGCGCAAAGACTGTGACCTGCTATGTAAACGGAACTGCGGTTCACGTGGCGGATAATGTGGCTTTGAACGATATCACCACCAGAAAGTTCTATGTGGGCGATACCTTCTTGGGACTTATGGGCGATTTGCGGATCTGGAATAAGCCCCTGACCGCAAAGGAAGTTCAGGCAAGTATGACTGCAGCCTATACAGAAGCTGTGTCCGGCTTGCAGTTGAATGTGCCGTTGGATGAAGCAGCTCCCACCAGCTTCCGGGAGCTTTCCGGCAATGAGAATACCGTTGTGGTATACAAAAGAGCCTTGGAATGGCATACAGACAATACTGAGCCGAAGGATTACTCCATTGTGGTGATCCCGGATCAGCAGGTGTTGTCCGGTCACTATACGGAATATCTGGATGATCTTTATCGGTGGATCGCAGAAAATGCGGAGAAAGAGAATATCAAGTTTGCCATCAACCTGGGTGACATTACGGACTATAACTCTGAACCGGAATGGCTGCTCTCCCTGGAAGCACTGGAGCTTATTGAGGGGATCGTGCCCTATGCCTTTGTTCCCGGCAACCACGAGTATGTCATTCCCGGCAGCTATAAGTATGATGGATACGGATACCGCAACCTGACGGAAATGAACAAGTATTTCGGCAATATTTATGACGATCAGGCGGAATTTGGCGGTACATACGATGACGGCGTGGAAAATAGCTGGCACGAGTTTTCGGCCTGCGGCAATCAATACCTGGTATTTGCGCTGGAATATGCGCCCCGTGATTCTGTGCTTGCCTGGGCAAGTGAGATCATTGAAGCTCACCCCTACCATCAGGTGATTTTGTCCACCCATAGCTATCTGGACTCCGATGCAACGCGTATGGGCAATACCGGCTATGGCTCCGCTTATGGCTTCCTTTATGAAGAAGGTAAGGAAGACCCCAACAGCGCAAGAGAAATGTGGGATGAATTTGTCAGTCAGCACGAAAATATTATTATGATTTTGTGCGGACATATCAGCACGGATAACGTTGTTTACCGTTCGGACAAAGGCGTGAACGGAAACGAAGTCCTGCAGATGCTCATTGACGGTCAGGATTTGGACCATCTGTACCGGGGCGGCGGCTTCCTGGCATTGATGCGCTTCGATGCAAACGGCGAGAATATGGAATTGACCTATTTCTCTCCCTATCACGGCGAAAACGGCGAAGATGAATATCTCAATGATAATATTTTGAATTTCACCTTCCCTGCACCGAAAAAACAGACCGTTGCATCCCAGCAGGTTTCTTTGGGTGATGATCTGGCAATGAGCTTCGTTTTAGAAGCGGATAAGACAACCACAGTCAATGTGATCTTTGGCGGCGAAACCACCTCCTATGATCTGAGCGCAATGACTGCGGATGAAAACGGTAAGTACACCATTTCTGTAAATCTGGCTGCGGCTCAGATGACCGAGGATATTAAGATTCAGTTTGTCAACAGAGGCGTTGTTACCCTGGAAAAGACATATTCCGTCCGCAGCTATGCAGAAGCAATTCTGGAAGGTGACCATACCGAAAGCACCAAGAATCTGGTTCGCTGGATGCTGAACTACGGCGCAAAAGCCCAGCTGTACTTCGATGTGAATACAGATCATCTGGCAAACGCCGGTTATGAGCTGGAAGAAACGACCCTCCCTGCAGAGGTTGAGCCTATGGCAGTTACGGGAAGCATTGAAGGCCTTAAGTACTATGGTGCCACCCTGGTTCTGAGAAATCAGATCGCTGTTCGGATCTACTTTACAGGCTCGATCGAAGGCGTCAGCTTTGGTGAGTATGAAGTGACCGAAAAAGACGGTATGTACTATATTGAGGTTGCCGATATCAATCCTCAGGAGTACAGCAACCCCATTGTACTCACAGCAGCCAAGGGCGAAAAAACGCTGACCGTATCCTACAGCCCCCTGAACTATATCCTTCGTATGAGCGGCAAAGACAGCGCATCTGCCGAATTGAAGGCGATGGTAAATGCCTTGTATGGCTACCACGCAGCGGCTGTGCAGTATATGAGCCGGTAGGCGTTTATTAAGGCCCTGTGAAAAGAGAGTTTGTTCCTTACAACGTTGGTTGTAATTTATTCAGAAGTTCCCCTGTCAATTCATTAGGAGGTAAACAAGAATGAAAAAAAGTAGCAGCAAAATGAGTCGATTCCTGGCACTGCTGCTGACCTTGGCTATGGTTCTGCCTATGACGGTATCTATGATCCCGTCTGAAGCGGCGGAAACGGTAGCTTGTGTCAACGGTTGGGACTTTGAGGATGCTTCCCAAATATCCGATTTCTCACTGTACCAATCCGGCAGCAGTAAATTCTCCATTGCGGACGGCGTACTGTCTGCCGACGGCACAGACGGCGAAATGAAGGCAATGGTCAATACGCCGATGCAGGGTCTGCAATCCGTTTCCGTGGATATCATTCCCGGTGAAACAGGATTCAATGTCGGCATCTATGTGGGTGCGTCCGAGGCTGGAAACAGCGTGGACCAGGTCAATGCTTTGGCATTTTTGCTGGAATCCAATAAGGAAGATGCCAATTGCATCAATATGATCGTCGGCAGTTTCCCCACCTGGACGGAGCACACCAGAATGGTATCCGATGCAGATCACAGCAATGCATTGTATACCGACGGTGTGAAAAAACCCATCAATCTGAGACTGGATTTTGACGATGACAACGTTACGGTGACTTTGAGCCTTGTGGAAGATCCTGCGGTTTATACCCAATGGGTGTACTACTGCGATACCGCCAAGCTGGTGGGTCAGGTTGGCCTGCGGGCATTCTGCTGCGACGCTTCTTTTGATAATTTCAGTGTCAGCTATCAGCAGGAAATTGAGCAGAGCCTAATGGAAGGCTTGACCTTTACAGGTGCAAATGTGCCTCTTGTGCAGACGGACAGTGCCATCGCACAGATCCCCGGCACCATTGAGATGTGGGTCAAGATGAACCCCCGTACAAACACTGATGGTACAAAGTACCGCCAGCCGCTGATCAGCAGTATCCATCCGGACGGTCCTGCTTCTTCCACAGCAGGCGACTTTGAACTGCTGACGGGCACTGCCGGCACACTGTGGTGGTACGAGGTGACAGACAAGACCATCGAAGATACCACCTCGGCACAAAGCTATGAATGGAAACAGCTTAGTACGGCAAGCTTCTGGAACAGCGAATGGACCCATGTGGCCGTTACCCGTGAGGAAGGCTGCGTTACGCTGTATGTCAACGGCGAAAAAATCTCTGCCTGGGAAAGTGATCTGATCGGTCAGGCAGCCGTGCCAACACATCCCATTACATTTGGCTACAGCGTGCTTGCCAACGATACGACCGTAAACAATCTGGATGGTTCCATCGGTGATGTCCGCCTGTGGAGCAATGCAAGAACACAGGAAGAAATCCGGCAGGATATGTACAATGGCATCGCCGGCACAGAAACCGGCCTGATGCACTACTGGAAGCTGGATGAGCAGACAGGTACAGCCTTCTATGATTCCGCAGCCAACGGTATCAACGGCACAATTGTGTCCGCTGTTTCCTTGGAAAAAGAGATTGGCTTGGAATTTACCGGTGCCAATGAGTTTGTTGCCACTATGGAAAAATCTACAGGCTACATTCCTCAGGCGCTGGAGCTTTGGGTCAAGATTGACAAGGACTCCAAGGCAGATCAGGAAACCCTGATTGCCGCCTATAGCGGCACAACACAAGCTGCCGCAAAATCCGGTGACTGGTATCTGGGTACAAATGCGCAGGGTGCGCTGCGTTGGGTTGAGAAAAACGCCAACGGACAGTCCGGACAGATGAACGGCACAGCCAGCATTCAGACCGGCAAATGGACACATATTGCGGTTGTCCGTTCGGAAGGGGACATTAAGTTCTATATCAACGGTGTAGAAGATACCGTTAAAAAAGCAGCCGGCGTAAAATATATTACGCTGGACAAAGAAAAAATCAAATCCGTGACCCCTCCCAGCCTGGGCCATTGCGTGTATAATACCTTGAGTTATAACAACTATCTCGACGGCGCTCTGAGTGATATCCGCCTGTGGGATGTTGACAGATCTCAGGCGCAGATCGTTGCGGATATGAACAAGACCTTGACCGGTACGGAAGAAGGTCTGATAAGCTACTGGAAGCTGGATGAGAAGGCCGGTACTGCCATTGCGGACTCTGCAAGCGCAGGCAACACCGGAACCATCACCGGAAACACCACTATTTGGCAAAACAAAACCGGTTTGGACTTTGCAGGTGTCAATTCTCCCATCGCCCAAATGGAATCCGCTGTGGGTATGATTCCCAAAACAGTGGAGCTGTGGGTAAAGCTGGACGGCTCTGCAGAGGGTCACTACCAGTCTATCATCAATGCATACAGCGCAAAAACCCAGGCACCCGCTTTGGTAGGTGACTGGTCTATGGACGTGCGCGGCGGAAAGCTGCGTTGGGCGGATAAAACCTCCCTGGGTCAGTCCGGGCAGCTGTTTGGCGCATCTGTGCTTCCCACGGATCAGTGGGTGCATTTGGCTGTCACCCGGGAAAGCGGCAAGGTGAACTTCTATATCAACGGTGTACTGGATAGATCGGTTTCTTACAGCACCTATGAGGAAAACACCGTCTCTGTAACGGTCCCCAAACTGGGATACAGTATTTTTGATACCCATCAAACGACTCCGAACTATTTGGACGGTGCGCTCAGAGATGTTCGCATCTGGAATGTGACCAAAACGGAAGCTGAGATCAAGGCGAGTATGAACGCCGCGCTGACCGGTACAGAAGAAGGTCTGATGCATTACTGGAAGCTGGATGCAATCCAGGACCGTTCCATTGAGGATTGTGCATCCGACAATGATATCATCCTTGGCGGCGCATACTGGTCCGGTCAGAAGAATCAGGAGCAGGAAGAAGTTTCTGTTACCAATACCGGTATGAACAACTCTGCCGGCGCGCAGTGGCGCACTTTGATGAGCGTAAATGAAAAGGCAAAATCCGTGGAAGCGTGGGTCAAAGTCCCCACAGCAATCGGCAATGATAGACGGTTGACAATCATCTCTGCTTACCCCAACCAAAACTTCCATATGGACGTTTACACCAACGGAAGACCCCGTCTGTGGTTCGAGAATGCAGAAGGTACCGGCGCGCATTTCGTTGCGCCTGTGGATGTGCGTACCAACCGGTGGACGCATATTGCGTGGGTAATCGACGAAGATGCAGGCACGATCACCTGCTATATTAACGGTGAAGCCGTTTATACCAACGCAAACGCCGGTGCACCCCTTACCGTTCAGAAGCTGTATGTGGGCAGAGATAACCGCACAGGCTGGCAGTATCCCTTTATGGGACAGGTTGCCGATGTTCGTCTGTGGAATAAGACATTGACTGCCGATGAAGTCAAGCAGAGTATGACCACGCAGAATATGGATGTACAGGATGGCTTAGTGCTGAATCTGCCTTTGGATGAGGGCGATTATGCCGAGAGCTACCGTGATCTGTCCGGCAATGAAAACACGGTTATGAATATGCCGGATGGCATTGCGTGGATCGATGTGGAAAAGAAGCCCTCCGACTATTCCATTGCGATTATTCCCGATCAGCAGTATCTGACCGCATCCTATGTGGATAAGCTCAACGGCATTTATCAGTGGATTGCAGACAACGCCGAAGCTGAGAATATGCAGATGGTCATCAACCTTGGCGATATCACCGATAACGGCAGCAGTACAACCCAATGGCAGCGTGCTCTGGATGCCTACAATCTGATCGGCGATAAGGTTCCGTATATTCTTGTAGCCGGTAATCACGATTACAAATGGAATACTTACCGGGATGCAACAAATCTGAACACTTATTTCCCCTTGAGTATGTTTAAGGAGCAAGAAACCTATGGCGGCGCATATGCTGAAGATGACGTGCTCAATACCTGGCAGCAGTTTGAGGTATGCGGAAATAAATACCTGATCCTTGCCCTGGAGTTCTGCCCCCGTGATGCGGTTCTGGAGTGGGCGAATGAGGTTGTTGCGGCGCATCCCTATCATCAGGTTATCGTTGTGACCCACGCCTATGTGGACCACGATGGCACATTCCTGGAAGGAAACGACAGCTTTGGTGCAGATACATACAGCTATGTTGCGTCCGAGACTGAGCCCCCCAATGATGCAGCGGAGATGTGGGATAAGTTCGTAAGAAAGCATGAAAATATCGTTATGGTCCTGTCCGGACATATTTTCGCCAGCACCGATGTGGTGGTCAAAACCGACATTGGTGATCACGGAAATACCGTAAAGCAGTTCCTGATCGATGCCCAGTGGCTCGATAGCAAGCTGGGCGGTCTTGGACTGGTTGCCATGATGAATTTCAGCAATGGCGGTAAGGATGTAGAGTTCACATACTACTGTCCCTACACCGGCAAATATATGAACTTTGAAAACCAGTTTACATTCACATTGCCCGAACCGAAGAAAGACCCGATTGTGCAGGTTATGCAGCAGGTTTCTTTGGGCGATGATCTGGCAATGAATTTTGTGGTGGAAGCCGAGCCGGAAGTTACGGTCAATGTAACCTTTGACGGCAATACCAAGCAGTATGATTTAAGCTCCATGATTGCGGATGAAAACGGTAAGTACACCATTTCTGTAAATCTGGCTGCGGCTCAGATGACAGAAGAAATTTATCTGGAATTTATTAAGGGCGAAGCTGTGATACTGGAAAAAACATATTCCGTCCGCAGCTATGCAGAAGCAATTCTGGAAGGTGACCATACCGAAAATACCAAGAATCTGGTTCGCGGGATGCTGAACTACGGCGCAAAAGCCCAGCTGTACTTCGATGTGAACACAGATGATCTGGCAAATGCCGGGTATGAGCTGGAAGAAACGACCCTTCCTGCAGAGGCAGAACCCATGGCAGTTACGGGAAGCATTGGCGGTTTGAAGTACTACGGCGCGACCTTGGTTCTGAGAAATCAGATCGCTGTTCGGATCTACTTCACAGGCTCGATCGAAGGCGTCAGCTTCGGTGAGTATGAAGTGACCGAAAAAGACGGTATGTACTATATTGAGGTTGCGGATATCAATCCCCAGGAGTACAGCACCCCCATTGTGCTCACAGCAGCCAAGGGCGAAAAAACGCTGACCGTATCCTATAGCCCCCTAAACTATATCCTTCGTATGAGCGGCAAAGACAGTGCATCTGCCGAATTGAAGGCGATGGTAAATGCCTTGTACGGCTACCACGCAGCGGCTGTGCAGTATCTTGCAGAGTAACACAAGAAAATGGGATTCCACCTCGGTGGAATCCCATTTTCAGAGTGTCAAAGAACCCCCAAACCGTCAAAATGGGTTTTATTTCACATCTTTCGCGCCCTTCTTGCCCCCCGCATTTATGAGGGGGGTGGCTGAGCATAAGCGAAGCCGGGGGGAGTAAAATCCTTGCATAGCAAGGCATTTTGACTTACTGCGCAACTCGCCCTCTACCGTACCACCTGTACGCCGACGAGTGCGAGTTGCTTGTCTTTGGTGCTTCCTTGACCTCTGTCAGCCTGTCAAAAAACACAGTTTTTAGACAGGCTGAAAATGGGATTCCACCTCGGTGGAATCCCATTTTGCACAAATAGGAAAGATTATTTATTGACAACTTTGTATAAATATGATACAAAATAACCAGGAAAACCACCTTGTAATTTGTGCACTATTTACAAATGAAATTGTAAAGGTCAACCAAGGGTTTACAACTTTGATTGTAATAAAACCAAATGTTCCTTGCGGAGCTGCAGTGCATTGAGGAAGTTTTTTACAAAAACATCAGGAGGTACATAAGATGAAAACCAAAATGAGCAAATTGTTGGCGGTGCTGCTGGCTTTTGCGATGCTGATACCGATGGTATTACCGGTTGGTCAGGTCGCTGCAACAGAAGTACCCGAAACAAATCAGGCAGCTGAGCTGCCTACGGAAACCCTTCCCGTTGAGGATGCATCCGGCACAGATAAGGCAGAGCCTGTCTTTTATCAGTGCAATTTCCTGGAGGATTCTCAGCTGGCTGATTTCGATCTGTATCAGTCCGGAAACAGCAAATTTGTCATAAACGACGGTATGCTGGTGGCTGACGGTACAGAAGGCGAGCAGAAGGCCATCTTCAACAAGGATGTTTCCAAGATCGAATCTTTTTCTGTCAACATTATCCCCGGTGCATCCGGCGTGATCTACGGCGGTGTATATGTGGGCGCCAAGAACCCCTCCAACACCCAGGATGATATTGATTCTATGGTATTTCTGATCAAGTCCGATTATAGCGGCTGGTCTGATGCACCTAACCGGATCGACATTGTTCAGGGAAAATTCGACGGCAGCTGGAAGCATATCAAAACCGTTATTTCCGAAACCGGAAGCGGCAACAACCTGTTTACCAAGGGCAATAAGGAGCCCTTGAACCTGAAGCTGACCTTCAGCGATGATGTGATCCTTCTGAAGCTGAGTCTGGTGAGCAATCCTGATAAATATGTGCAGGTTATGTATGAAGTAGAGCCTGAGGAGCTGCAGGGCAGCATTGGTCTGCGTTCCATCGGTTCGGATACCTGCTATGACAAATTCACAGTCAATGAAAAATATGTACCCGCAACTTTGACAGAAGGCCTAAAGCTTGATGGCACCGGTCTTGACTCCTATGCAAAGACTGTGGGCAATATGACCCAAAAGCCTGTGACCATCGAAGCATGGGTATGGGTGCCGAAGCTGGCTGGCGGCAGCAGACGCCAGGCTGTGATCACCAACTATACCCAGCCCACGGTTGCCAAAAACCCCGTCGGCACCTGGGGTCTGTACACCAACGAATATACAACCTTGTACTATACAGAGCGTACCAGCAGCGGCGTCTTTAACCATACCCTCGGTGTGCCTGTTTGCAACAACTCCTGGAACCACGTTGCCATTGTGCGCAGCCCGGGAATGCTGCACGTTTATTGGAACGGCGAATTTGTTCAGACCATCGAGCACGCAGGCATCGGCGATACCACAGTGGTGGAAAATCCCATGACCATTGGCTATTGCTCTGTTGCCGCAGGCACGGAAGCTATCAACTCTTTAAAGGGTCAGGTGGGTGATATCCGTCTGTGGAGCACGGAGCGTACCCACGCGCAGATCCAGGAAAATATGTACCGGGAAATGACCGGCACAGAAGAAGGTCTGATCCAGCATTGGAACTTCGATTCCCAGGAAAAGGGCATTGTTTCCAATACGGTAAAGGGCGGCTTGGATGTGGAGCTGCTGGGTCATACCCAGATCGGCAATGAAGAAATCCGCAGATGGGACTTCTCTCAGGAAAGCCATCTGGAGGACTTTTCCTTCTATTATTCCCCGGACTACACCAGCGAGAGCTACAATTATAGTTTCAACCTGACTGATGAAAAGCTTTTCATCAAGGGCAGTATTAACAACAGCGGCACGGATATTAAGGCCATTCTTAATGAAAAAATTGATAATATTACCTACATTGGTGCGGATGTAACCCAGGGCGGCACAACCAATTCCTGCAGTGCTATCCTGGTGGGCGTGAAAAAGATCAATTCCGAAACGGCCGGTGACTATGAGGGTATCCGTGTAAGAATGGGCCGTCTGCGTACCAGTTCTGCCAAGCGTCCTTACGGCGAAATTGACTTCTATAAGGCAAACGGAAGCTATTCTGCTTTGACGAGCCTGGTGGCAAATACCACCTTCTTCCCGGATGCCAATACCAAACTGCCTTACCATATTCAGCTGACTATGGATGGCAATACCGCCAATGCCTATATGTACCGGCTGGACGATCCCACGATTGATAACAGCCAGTCCTATACCTTTGCAGATGGCGAGCTGGACGGACAGGTAGGCTTGTGGGTTTGCAGAACCAGCTTGAGCTATGATAACCTGACCATCGTCTCCGAAATTCCTCAGGAAGAAAAGCCTGTGGACAAAGAAGATGTTCTGTACAACAATCAGGGTCATAATTTCTATACAGAATCCCGGGCGTGGAAGCTGACCAAGGAATTAACTTCTGCACCCTATACCCTGGAAGCTTGGGTCAAGGTTCCCGTAGGTGTGGATGATACCACCGTTGCCTACATCGCAGGCAACGCCAGCCGTGCACCCTCTGTTTCTATGCAGATGATTGCAGACGGTAAGCTCCAGCTTTCCTATGCAACGGAAAATGCAGATTTGACGGTTACCACCAAGACCTTCAATGTGGATACAGATCTGCGTACCGGCAAATGGACCCACGTGGCATACACCATGGATGTGGCTGCTGATAAGGTGGTTGCTTATGTGAACGGTGTTGCTGTTGCTACCTGGACCAATGCCGGTCTGGAAGCCATTACCATTCCGGATGCTATTATCCCCGGCAATACCTTTGCCATCGGCTCTTTGGAGGATAACGACGATCCTGCCAATAAATTTATCGGATGGATTGCCGATGTGCGTATGTGGAATCGGGCTCTGTCTGCTGACGAACTGAAAGACAGTATGATGACCCAGTATACCACCGCTAAGGACGGTCTGCTGTTCAATGCTCCTTTGAATGAAAAAACAGAAGATGCCTTTGCAGATTTGTCCGGCAATGGCTACAGCGTGAAGGCTTACGACTCTATGCTCCAGCTGCAGACTGAAATCCACGAACCCGGCAGCTATTCTATGATCGTGATCCCCGATCAGCAGGTTCTGTCTCACTATTCTCCCGAAAGACTGTATAATCTTTATCAGTGGATTGCAGACAACCGGGAAAAGGAAAATATCCAGATCGTTATGAATGTGGGCGATATGGCTGACAATTGCGGCAATCTGGACCAGTGGGCAAACAATAAGGCTGCCTGGGAACTGCTGCCCGATGATCTGCCCTTCATCGCCGCTCCCGGCAACCACGACTATGATACCAACTCCGGCTGGAATAAGGGCTATGGTGTCCGTGAACAGCTGACATTGATGAATGAATACTTCCCCAGAAGTATTTTTGAGAACTACCCCACAGAAATCGGCTTCTTTGATGAGGTCAACTCCGCAAACCAGTGGCAGGCCTTTGAGGTCAACGGTAATTATTACCTGGTTATGGCGCTGGAATATGTGCCTCAGGCGGATGTTCTGGCTTGGGCTAACGAGGTAGTGGAAGCACACCCCAACCATCAGGTGATTATGGTCACCCACAGCTATGTGGGCTCCTACGGCAATCTGGATCAGCCCCATGTTTGGAATGACTTCCTGAAAAACCACGAAAATGTCATTATGGCCTTCTCCGGTCACGTTTGGCATACC
>JAZRLK010000072.1:0-18254 GCA_045646805.1 Faecousia sp. | reverse complement strand
GTTTTGCCTTCGAAATCATTTACGGTTACGATAGCAACTTCCATTTTATATTCATCTGCAAACATATCGCATCTTTCAAGAAGTGACTTTTCTGCATCATCAGGGATAATATCTGCATTATCAACAACGAGAGGGAGCTTTCTGTCCACAGGTACGAATTTTGTTGTTTCTTCTTCGGTCACAGTTTCGTTTTTCTCCGTAACTACTTCAGTAGGTGAATTGTCAGCAACAGGAGCATTTACACCCTCAACATAGATTTCTGCTGTTTCGAAATACGCATAAATACCGTCAAAATATGACTCACTGCTGTCATATGAGGTGAGCATATCCTTGACAACTGCATCAGGGAAAAGGGCCTGAGCTTCATCTGTAACATACCAATAATACATTTCATCTGTTATATTATGTACAACGCAGATACCCATATCGTTATCAGTATTTGTGTCGTATGCCATATAAGCAAACTCATCGTTACTCATATTCTCCTGACCTGTAATGGAAAACATAATAGTAACACCTGTATAGCTTTCAATATATGAGGCATAGTTATTGATTTCAGAAATTTCTGAAGAAGTAAGATGATTATCAGGGTCATAAACGTATGTATCCGTATAAGCTGATGCAGAAATTACCATCGAAAGGCAAATTACAAATGCAACAAGAATTGCAAAAAGCTTTTTAGTCATTTTTCTGCACCTCCTTAAAGCGATGAAATGATTGCGGCGATAATATAGATTATTGCACCGAGTACCGCACCGCCAAGACCACCGATAAGCTTTGCCTTCTTCTCTTCTGTGGGGATATTGCCCACAAGCTTGCCTGTCTGACCATTCATTGCAAAGGTGTGTATTTCGCCTTTCCATTTTACGTTGAGAATCCATACGGGCGGAATTCATAGCATCCACATTGACGCCTTCGCCGGAAGGAGCAGATTCGATCAGCTTATCGGCACGGTGACGGGCGCCGCAGCCCTTGCAGTCCACCAGGGGGTCAGAGAAGCTGCCCACGTGACCGGTGGTGATCCAGGTCTGGGGGTTCATCAAAATGGCAGCATCCAGACCTACATTATAGTCGGATTCCTGGACAAATTTCTTCATCCATGCCTTTTTCACATTGTTCTTAAACTCCACGCCCAAAGGACCGTAGTCCCAGGAGTTGGCAAGGCCGCCGTAAATTTCAGAGCCTGCGTAGACGAAACCTCTGTTTTTGCAAAGGTTTACGATCATATCCAGTGTTTTTTCGCTGTTTTTCATAATGTTGTCCTCTCTTCTGTAGATACATTTTCCGGGCCCAGATGGTGAGCCATTATTTCATAAATTTGATTTCCCAGCTCCACGGTGGTCATACCCTGATACTGCTCCGGCTGGATGACGGTCAGCAGATCCATATAAACATGGGTTCGCTTCAACCGGCGGATATTCTCCTTCAGATACTGGGTGTTTTGCAAGGTGCAGACCACGATGGGCACATTTGCCCGCTGGGCGATCTTGAAAACGCCGCTGCGGAAATGATGGAGCTTGCGGTCCTGCTTATGGATATAGCCTTCGGGAAATACCACCACGGATGCCAGATCGTCTTTTAAAATCTGGATGCAACGCAGGATGGTCTTCAGAGCCTCCCGGTCATTTTCCCGGTTGATCAAAGGGCAGATCAGCTTATGCATAAATTTTCCCACAAGAAACATCTTCTGATTTTCCCTTTTGGAAACGAAGGTAAGCTGACTTTTGGGGAAGCACCGCAGAAACACCGCCGGGTCCAGATCAAACAGGTGATTGGAAACCAGCAGGAATCTGCCGGATTGGGGGATATTTTCCGTGCCGGTGGTATGCAGCTTCATCAAAAGCGGCACGACCAGCTCCACAACCCGTTTGGTCAGAAAGCGGTAGAAGGGACTTTCTTTTTCCTGAGGCTTTTCGGTGTTGACAAGCAAACTACAAATCCACAAAAGCAGAAAAAAGCCGATTAGCTGTACAAGAAAAACACCGGCATAGCTGACAGGCAGTATCCAAAGCCGGGAAGCATCTTCAAAACACCCGGCAAAATGACCGATCACAGCCGCGTACACAAGGCTGGATATCCACAAATATGCAGGCAGCATAGAACCTCTCCACAATGTATATTTTCACACTTTTTCTATTATACTATTTATTTGCCCGGGAAACAAGTGTTATTTTTCCGGTTAGGGGTAGAATTTCCATAAATTTCTGTTATAATAGCAAGGAGGCAGCCTATGCAGAAGGAAAGAATCTGGGAAATTGACGCATTTCGCGGCATTTTGATCCTATGTATGGTTGCGGTTCATCTGATTTACGATCTGCAAAATTTTTTTCTTCTGCCGGTTTTGACCCACAGCAGGGTCTATGCCCTGGCGGCAAAATGGGGCGGCGTTCTGTTTTTCCTGCTTTCGGGAATCTGCGCAACCTTAGGCTCCCGGCATATACGCCGAGGACTGGCGGTATTGGGCTGCGGCGTGGGCATATCCGCCGTGACGGCGGGGCTGTACCTTCTGGGTTTGGCGCAGCGGGACATTTTGATTTATTTCGGAGTGCTGCATTGCTTAGGGCTTTGTATGGTGATATGGCAGTTCTTTCAAAAGCTGCCCCTTTGGGGGATCGGGCTTGCAGCTGCCGGGATCATCGGAACCGGGCTTACCCTGATCGGTATGCGGTTTGAAACCGGTTTTTGGCTGCTGCCCCTGGGCTTTGCTCCGATCGGCTTTTTATCGGCGGATTATTTTCCCCTTCTCCCCTTTTTCGGGTTTTTCCTGCTGGGAGCAGTTTTGGGAAAAACACTCTACAAACAAAAAAGGACCCTTTTTCCCTCTGTTTCGCCGGAAAACCTGTTCATCCGGCTGTTATGCCGGGCAGGAAAAGGCAGTCTTATGATCTATATTCTGCATCAGCCCGTTCTGCTTGGGGCGATGTATGCATGGGAGGCTATACTATGAAAGCAAAATATACCGGAGTTTTTGTTACCCTTGCAGGCATCTTATGCCTGGTAATGCAGAACAAGCTTCTCTCCAGCGCAGACAAATTCGGTCTGCTCCCCAGCGGGCATTTTGCCTCGTTTGTGATCGTCGGCAGTATTTTGGCGGTGCTGGTGCTTTTGGGGGTTTATTATTTCATCGGCTCTGACAGGGATTTCCGCATCCCTATAAACCTGCCTGTGCAGGCTGTCGGCTGTTTGGCTGCCGCCGCAGGTATGGGATACTGGGCATTTGCCGTCAGTGACGGACGGCTTTTTCTGATGATGAAGCTTTTTGCCTGCGTCTGCTTCCTGGCACTGGCGATATTCCGCTTCCAGGGCAGAAAGCCTCCGCTGATCCCCTTTGCGGTGATTGGACTTGCCATGATGGTGCTGTGCTTCGGGCAATATCGGGTATGGAGCCGCCATACCCAGCTTCACGAATATCTGTTCCCGGCTTTATCTGCTCTGTTTTGCACCCTGTACAGCCTGGAATTTTGCGCTATGGAGCTGCCTGAACAAAACCGCAAAAAAGTCTTTATTTTCAACCAGGCGGCACTGTTTACCACCATTGCCTGCTTAAAAACTGCCCCCTGGCCCTATTATGCAGGAATGACGCTGTGGCTGCTGAGCGGAATGTTTCTCAAGCCCGGCGTGGTGTCCATTCCCCTGCCGGTTCAAAAATGTATGGAAAAGCTGGAGCAAAACGGCTACAGTGTGTACGCAGTAGGCGGCTGTGTCCGGGATAGTCTGCTGGGCAATACCCCCAGCGACTACGATCTTTGCACCAACGCCGTTCCGGAAGAAATTGCCCGGATTTTTGACAGCTTCGAGCTTGTCCGCACCGGCGAGAAACACGGAACCATCGGCGTTGTGATGGACAAAAAGCTCTACGAAATCACTACTTACCGCACCGAAAGCGGCTACGCCGATAACCGTCACCCGGACAGCGTGGTTTTTGTGGACCGGGTGGAAGATGATCTTGCCCGGCGGGATTTTACCATCAACGCTATGGCATTTCACCCTCAAAAGGGTATCGTGGATCCCTATGGCGGCAAAAAGGATTTGTTTGCCGGTGTGCTTCGGGCTGTGGGCGATCCCAAAACCCGATTCCGGGAGGATTCCCTGCGGATTTTACGGGGCGTTCGGTTTGCCTGCCGTTTCCGGCTGGAAATTGAGCCTGATACCCGCTATGCTATGAACAAGCAAGCCCCTCTTATGGAGAATCTTGCCCCCGAACGGGTTTTTGCAGAACTGAACCAGATCCTTTGCCATATGGAGCAGGGCGACCTTGTGAAATTCCGGGATGTGGTGCTGCAGGCTGTGCCGGAGCTGGAAGAAAGCGTGGGCTTCCAGCAGCATAATCCCCATCACGCCTACGATGTTTTCACCCACACAGACTATGTTCTGTCCGGCACAAAGAAAGATCCTGCCCTGCGTTGGGCTGCGCTGCTGCACGATATTGCAAAACCCAAAACCTTCTCCCGGGATCCTGCCGGAAAGGGCCATTTCTACGGCCACGCCAAGGAAAGTGCCCAAATGGCAAATGATATTCTGACCCGGCTGCGTGCCTCCAATGCGCTGCGGGAGCAGGTGGTTTTCCTGATTGAGCATCATATGGATATGATCACGCCGGATCAGGCGGCTCTTCGCCGGAAGCTGAGCCATTACGGAATGGACAATCTGAAAAAGCTGGTGAATTTGCAGCAGGCAGATAAATGGGGAAAAGGTACACGATCCGGCAAAAAACCGGATTTTGAGAAAATCTTAGCCATGCTGGACAAGCTGGAAAAAGAGGAAGGTCGGCTGCAGCTTCGGGATCTGGAAATAGACGGTCACGATCTGATGGCTTTGGGCTACCCTGCCGGACCGGAATTGGGCGCTTGTCAGAAAAAGCTGCTGGAGCAGGTTTTGGAAGGCCGTCTGCCCAACGAAAGAAAAGCCCTGCTGGATGCGGCAGATAAGCTCCGCTCAGAAAATATAGAATGATTCCCCATTTGAAAACTTTTACAAAGGAGCATACATGATGAAAAAGATAATTTCGGCATTGCTGGTTATGTGTCTGGCAGCTGCCTTTCTGCCGGTGATTTCCTCAGCAGAGGAAGCATCCTTTGGTAAGGTGGAATTTTGGCGGCTGATTCTCAAAGAGGACATCGGCGTGAATTTCCAGATCGGATTTTCCGAAGAAATCCTGGCAGACGAAAATGCCCGTTTGGAGATCCGGGTTGCAGAGGAAATCACAGAATATTCCGTTGCCGACGCAGCAAAGGGTGTTATGGTGAATGTTGCCCCTGCTCAGATGACGGAGGATATTACCATCACCGCTGTTTCCGGCGAAGGCATCCGTCAGCAGCTGGGCGTATACTCCGTCAAGGCCTATGCAGACCAGATCCTGAGCGGTGAATACGACAACGCCACAAAGAATATGGTGAAAGCTATGCTGACCTACGGCGCAGCGGCGCAGAATTATTTTGGCTGCAAGCAGGATGCTCCCGCCAATGCCGGTATTGACTTTGCCCTATCCCCTATGCCCGAAGAAGCTGGCGCAATCATCCCCGAAAACGCCGGGACAATTGGCTTCCACGGCGCATCGGTGCGTTACGACAGCCAGCTGGCTATGCGGTATTATTTCTTTGAAAATCCTGAGGGAACTACCTTCACCGCCAACGGCAAAGCCTTACAGGCTGCAGAAAAGGACAGTCTTTATTATGTGGAGATTTCCGGGATTTTGCCCCAGGAATTGGATGATTACTTCTGCCTTACCGTAAAAGACGGCCAGGGCAATGCCTGGAACATCATCTACAATCCTATGGATTACATACTCAGAATGTACCACAAAGAAGATGCACCGGAGCTTGCCAAGTCTCTCCTCCAGGCACTGTACACCTACCACCTCACAGCACAAGCCTACAGCAATTGACAAATATTACAGGGAGGGGCATTGCCCCTCCCTGAATTTTATTATTTAAAAATAATTGTCAATTGTACATTGTCAATTGTCAATTTATTCTGTTGCCTTATGAGAAAAAATGTGGTATATTAAAATGTAATGGATTTTTACAGATACATTATAGGATATTATGAAGGAGGATTCCTATGTTTCAGAAGATTATGGATCTGATCCGGCAGTATGACACCATCATCCTGCACCGCCACAACAAGCCTGACGGCGATGCTATGGGCAGCCAGATCGGTTTTAAACACATTCTCAAAGCAAACTTCCCCGAAAAAACCATTTATGCCGTTGGCGACGATCCCCGGTTTTTCGGTTTTATGGACGATTCACAAATGGACGTAATTCCCGACGAGGCTTATGAAAATGCCCTGGCCATCATTTTGGACTGCGGTGCAGCTTCCCTTATCAGCGACAGCCGGTATCAGAACGCCGCCGCCACGGCCCGGTTCGACCACCACATTTTCTGCGAAACCATCGCCGATGCCGAAGTGGTAGACACCAGCTATGAAAGCTGCTGCTCCCTGATTACGGACTTTGCCTATCAGTGCGGACTGGATCTGACCCCCATTGCCGCCAAATCCCTGTACACCGGCATCGTTACCGATTCCGGCCGTTTCCGCTACGACGGTACAACTGCCCGAACTCACCGGCTGGCATCCTGGCTGATGGGGCAGGAATTTGATACCAACGAGATCTTCCGCAATCTCTACGCCGATACGCTGGAGAGCAAAAAGCTGAAAGCCAAATTTATCTCCAAAATTGAAATCACCCCCCTCCACACCGCTTATATCTTCACCAGCCGGGAAGAATTTGAAAGCCTGGGCGTGGATCTTTTCACCGTCTCCCGGGGTATGACCAATGTGATGGCGGATATCAAGGGCGTGGACATCTGGGCAAATCTCACCGAAACTGCCGACGGCGTTATTTGTGAGCTCCGCTCCAGCAAGTACAACATCCAACCCATTGCCGTTAAGTACGGCGGCGGCGGTCACGCCAAGGCCTGCGGCTGCACCTGCCCGGATCGGAAAACTGCAACCAGAATGCTGATCGAACTGGATCACATAGAAAGGACACCGGAATGAATATGGAAGTTATGGAGAAAATTCTCCAAAAAATCAAAGAATACGACCGCATTATGATCTTCCGCCACGTTCGCAACGATGGCGACTGCGTAGGTGCCTCCAAGGGTTTGAAAACCATTTTGCAGCTGACCTACCCTCAGAAGGAAATTTATCTGATCGACTCCGACACCGCTGCCTATCTGGAATTTTTAGGTCCGGAGGACGAGCCGGTTGATGAGGAATTGTACAAGGATGCCTTGGGCATCGTGGTGGACACCGCATCGGAAAACCGCATTTCCAACAAAAACTACAAGCTGTGCAAAGAGCTGATTAAAATCGACCATCACATCCCTCTGGAAAATTACGGTCAGCTTCAATGGGTGGAGGAAGAACGCTCCTCCTGCTGCGAAATGATCGTGGTATTCTACGAGGCTTTTAAAAGCGAGCTGAAAATCAATTCCGAAGCCGCCACCTATCTTTACACCGGTATGGTCACCGATTCCGGCCGGTTTAAGTACTCCGGAACCTGCGGCGATACCCTCCGTGCCGCCGCCACACTGCTGGATGTGGGTGTGGATACCGATACCCTCTACGCCCGGCTGTATCTGGAAGCCTACGGCTATCTGAAATTTAAGGCACACGTTTACGAGCGGATGCAGATCACCGAAAACGGCGTTGCCTACCTGTTTGTGGACAAAGCTATGCAGGAGGAATTCGGTCTGACCCAGGAGCAGGCCAGTGCCTGCGTGGGCAATCTGGACTCCATCCGGGAGGTTATCTGCTGGATGGTCTTTATCGAAAACTGCGATGAAGCCGGATCTATCCGGGTTCGTCTGCGTTCCCGGTTCGTCACCATTAATGAAATTGCCGAAAAGTACCACGGCGGCGGTCACGCCAATGCCAGCGGCGCAACGGTCTACTCCATAGAAGAAATGCAGCAGCTTTTGCAGGACGCCGATACCCACGTGAAGCAATACAAAGAAACACACGAGGGCTGGCTATGAGAATTTTAATTACCAACGATGATTCCATTTCCGCATCCCAACTTCTGCCGCTGATCCGCTGGTGCAAAAAATTAGGCGATGTGACCACCGTTGTCCCTGCCTTTGAGCAAAGCGGAAAAAGCCACGGCATTCAGCTTTTGCAGCCGTTCAAGGCGGAAAAGCGGATGCTGGAGGATATTGAAGTTTGGGCTGTGGATTCTACCCCTGCAGACTGCGTGCGCTTTGCGGTTATGGGTCTGAAGCTACCCTTTGATCTGGTGATTTCCGGCATCAACCGGGGCTGCAATATGGGTCTGGATGTGATGTACTCCGGCACCGTTGCCGCCATTTTCGAAGCTGCCGCTTTGGGCATTCCTGCCGTTGCCTTTTCCTCTCCCTTCCAGGGCTACGAAACAGCCGTAGAAAAGCTGGATCAGATTTGGGCTTATTTTGAAGAAAACAAGCTGATGGACAAGCACAGCCTTTACAACGTCAACATCCCCGAATCCCCCAAGGGCATCTGCATCACCCGTCAGGGAGGTCCTTACTACACCGATGATTTTGACCCCCGGGAGGATGATTTCTATATGCCCGTGGGCCGGTGCGTTCACGAAAATACCGGCGATCTGACTTTGGATACCGACTGCGTGGTCAGCGGCTATATTTCCATCACCCCCATGACCATAAACCGCACCGACCTGAGCATTTACCACATTTTGAAAGGTGAATAAAATTGAAAGAGAGAAAACTTCCCAATCCTGCCGGAAATAAAATGGGCACAATGCCCGTTGCCCCCCTGCTTTTGACTATGGCGCTGCCTTTGGTTCTTTCTATGCTGGTGCAGGCATTTTACAATGTGGTTGACAGCTATTTCGTCACCCTGATCTCCGCCGAAAACAACAACGCCGTCACCGCCCTTTCTCTGGCCTTTCCTATCCAGAATCTGCAAATCGGTTTTTCCACCGGCGTAGCAGTGGGTATGAACAGCCTGCTGAGCAAATCCCTGGGCGAAGGAGACCGGGATCGGGCAAACCGTGCCGCCGGCAACGGCATTTTGCTTACGGTCATTTTTGCGGTGGTGTTTATGATCTTCGGCTTTGTGGGCGTGGAGAAATACTACAGCGTATTCGATGCCAACCCCGATACCGCCGCCTACGGTATAGACTATACCTCCATCTGCTCCATTTTCTGCCTGGGCAGCTTTATTGCCATTTTGGGCGAACGGCTGCTCCAATCCTCCGGCAGGTCTGTGTACACTATGGTGACCCAAGGTGTTGGTGCTTTGGTTAACATCATCTTAGACCCTTTGTTTATTTTAGGCTCTGCCGGTCTGTCCGAAATGCTGGGCTTTGACATTCCCTTCTATGTCCCCCGGCTGGAGGTTGCCGGTGCAGCCATTGCAACGGTGATTGCCCAGTGGGTTTCCGCAATTTTGGCAGTCATCTTCAATCTGACCGTCAATTCCGATGTATCCTTCCGCCTGCGCTACCTGGTTCCCAAATGGGAGATCATCCGCAAAACTATGGCTGTGGGCGTGCCTTCCATCATTATGATGGCCATCGGTTCGGTTATGAATTTCTGTATGAACCATATCTTTATGGGCTTCAGCGAAACTGCCACCGCCGTTTTCGGCATCTATTTCAAGCTGCAAAGCTTCTTCCTGATGCCCCTGTTTGGTCTGAACAATGCATCTATCTCCATCATCGCCTATAATTTCGGTGCCCGGCAGCCAAAGCGGATCACCGGAACTTTGAAATTGGCCTTGGGCACTGCTATGACCATTATGCTCATCGGCGTGGCTGTTTTCCAGCTTTTCCCCGATGTTCTGATGGGAATCTTCGATTCTTCTGAGGATGCCTCTATGGGAGATCTGGTAACCGGCGGCGTTAAGGCATTGCGCATCGTCAGTCTCCATTTCCCCTTAGCTGCCATCGGCATTGCCCTGAGCGCCTGCTTCCAGGCCTTGGGCAACGGCATCTATTCCACCATAACCTCCCTGTGCCGTCAGCTTGTGGTTCTGGTGCCTGCTGCGTACCTGCTGAGTCTGACGGGCGATGTGGACGCCGTGTGGTGGTCCTTCCCTATGGCAGAAATCGTCAGCTCCACATTGTCGGTTTTGTTTTTCCTTCGTATCTACCGCAAAAAAGTCAAGCCCCTGTTTTGAAATCGCTCAAATTATTACATTCTTTCCATTTTTTATGCGGTTTTTTATTGACAAAAAGGCTTTTTTGCTTTAATCTTATAATAAATGGAAACAGACACGAAAGTGAGGAAACATATATGGAACTCAGAATGGCGGAGATGGAATCCCGTTTTGCCGATATTCTCTGGGCAAACGCTCCTCTGACTACCAAGGAAATGGTGGCCCTTGCCAACAAAGAACTGAACTGGGCTCGCACCACCACCTACACGGTTCTTAGAAAAGTGTGCCAGCGGGGTATTTTCGAAATGCAAAACGGTGTGGTCACTACCCTGATCCCCAAGGATGAATATCACGCTATCCGCAGCGAACAATTCGTCAACAAAGATTTCCAGGGTTCTCTGCCTGCATTCATTGCGGCCTTTACCTCCCGTCAGCAGATTTCCCCGGAAGACCTGGCAGAGCTCAAAAAACTCATTGACGCAATGGACAACTAAACAACAAAAGGACGAATCTATCGGTTCACCCGTAGATCCGTCCTTTGTTATATATTGACTTTTCTTCATAAAAATTGTATACTAAAGATTCCATAATCAGATAATTTTCTATCCTGCGGATAAAAAAGGAGAAATAACAATGAGGAAAGTGTTATCTGTACTTTTAAGCACAGTCCTGCTTGCGGGCTATCTGGCATCCATTGCTCTGCCCATCCTGGCAGACAATGATGAAACCACATCTGCCCCCACGGAACCCTGCAGCCACATCTTCAGCGATTGGGCAGATACCGGCGATACCCACAGCCAAACCTGCACCCTTTGCGGTGTTGTTCATTCCGTAAACCACGCCTGGATGGACGATACGGTTACCCTCCAGCCCACCTGCGGCACAGAAGGTAAGAAAACCGTTATCTGCCGTGTTTGCGGCACAACCAGGGAAGAAACCGTGCCCCCCATGGGCAATCATACACTGACCGATCTTTCCCCTGTCAGCGACTTCGGTCACAGCGGAACCTGTTCCGTTTGCGGTTTGGCCGCCTCTCAGCCCCACACCTGGGATGAAGGCGTGGTTACCCAGGCCCCCACCTGTAAGGATCCCGGTCAGCAAACCCTTACCTGCACCGGCTGCCAGCACAGCAAGGTGGAAACCATGCAGCCCAACGGAATCCACACCTTTGAAAGCTTAACCCCCGTAGACGGCGCAAACCACACCGGAACCTGCACCGTTTGCGGTCAGGAAGCCTCCCAAGCCCACAGCTGGGATGAAGGTGTTGTAAAAACTCCTGCAACCTGCCTGGATGAGGGCGAAATGGTTTATAGCTGCATTGGCTGTCACTACACCAGAACAGAAAAGACGGAAATTCTCACCACCCACGCCTGGACTGACTGGCAAAATATCGATGAAGAAATCCATAAGCGCATCTGCACCGTCTGCCAGATTGAAGAATCCGGCGAACATAGCTACGATTCCAACTGGGCCCACACCAGCGAGATCCATTTCCACGAATGCTCCGCCTGCCACAGTCAGAAAAATGTCAAAGAGCATTTTCCCGGTCCGGAGGCCACCGAGACGGATCCCCAGATCTGTCTGATCTGCCAATATGTGATCGTTCCGGCCCTCAATCACAACCACGAGTATGCCGACCAATGGACCACCGACGAGGACGGTCACTGGTACACCTGCTCTGAATGCGAAGAAAAGGGCGAATATGCCGACCACGATTTTGAAAACGACTGCGACCCGGATTGTTCCGTCTGCGGCTACGAGAGAGAAACTCACCACGATTACGGCGAGCAATGGGTCAGCGACAACGAAAATCACTATCGCCAATGTTCTGTCTGCGGTGATATTCAGGATGAAGCCCCCCATAGTCCCTCTGATCAGCAATGCTCTGTTTGCGGCCACGAGCCTTCCGAAGATTCTCAGCAAACCTCTTCCGGAAAGAACAATGGCGGAAAGAAAAAGTCCCTCCCCGTATGGGGCGCATTGGTGATTGCCGGTGTGGCGGCGGTCTTGATCCCCATTATCTCCTTCTTCCAGCGGGAATTTGACTAATCATAAATAAAAGCCAGGGCATATGCCCTGGCTTTCATTTGTTATTCCTCGTCCTGCCAGACAGCCACAGGCTTATCGGCATATTTCTTTCTGAAGATCTTTCTGCGGAACAAGAACGCCGTATAGACCAGCCACAGCACAAAGAAGATGCCGCAGGCGATCACCGCATTCATAAAAGATTTGCCTGCAAAATTCAGCGTCAGCAGCAGCGGCGCAATCATCACCATTGCCGGGAAATTGGACAGGATATACAGGCTGGAGGTGGGTGTGCGCAGACCGGGGTCGATCTGCTTCATCAGAATCACGCCGTTGGAGGCCGTGCCGGTAAGGGTTCCGAAGCACATCAGGAAAAATTCGTGCTCAAAGCCCTTAAAGCATTCTTTGGCAACCAGCCGGATATAAATATATGTGACCAGCATACCCACAACGCTCAGGATCACGATGGGCAGGATATAATTTTTGATATCGTTGATTTCGATGGCTGCCACACCTGCCACGATCATCAGATCGAAGGCGAAGCCGGAAATGCGGTCCATTTGGTAGTTATTGATATAGCCCCGGTGCATCAGCTTACCTTTGCGCAGGTGCTTGACTATAAACCGAATCAGCATAGCCGCCAGGGATGCCCACAGGAAGTTAAAACCCCAGGCAATGGAATTGGTGAAATCAGAAATCACGCCCAGCAGGCACATAAAGGCAAAGGACAATGCATAAGCCAGGGCCACGAAGCCCACCTGCAAGGTGAATTTATCCACAGATTCGCTGTCGGGAATCTCGTCGCCGGTGGGGTTTGTCTGGTCCACATTTTCTTCGGCGCTGCCTTTGCGGACATACAGCCCCTTCTTCTTGTGGATATTGATATACAGCACGCCGACAACCGATGCCACCACAAAGCCGATGGAGGCCAGGGACAAACCGAAGCTGCCGTTACCGGCAAACTGGGTATCGGGAATATTTGTAAAATTGATATCCCAGCTCAATGCATTGCCGGGGCCCTGACCGAATGCCAGGGGCAGGATCAGACCGCACACATAGGAAATCACCTGCTTGCCGTAGCGGGTCAGCAGAAACAGCACAATGGTAATGCCCATACCCACAAAGGCCTGAAGCATATAAGTGCCGCCCTGAAGGGCGCCGAACTCAAAGACCTGGGCCTTATTGGTTTTATGGGTGCTCTTTTCCGTTTTCAAGGACATGGCCGCAAAGCCGATGGCTAAGCAGTGGTAAGTAATGGTTTGCATCAGCCGGTTATCCACCGGTACGAAATCAAACTGCTTGGATATTACATTGACGATCATCAGCAGTGTACCGCCCAAAAGCGCAGAGGGAACGAGCCCCTTGCGGAACAGCGGAATGGTGCGGCGCAGAATGTTGCCCAACATCAAAAACAGCAGCAAAAGTCCAAGCTGCACCAAAAAGGCCCAAACAGCACCATAATTAGCCAGGGTAAAATCCCAATCCATAAAACCATCATCTCCATTCGGTTAGATAGGAAGATTATAAGCGGAAATGCCCTTTTTGTCAATGAAATACCCCAAATACCATTTCATAAATTCAATGCTGAATGCTAAATGCTAAATGCTGAATGAATGTGTCGCCAGAGGCGACTATTTAAAATTATTTTCGAAGAAAACACGATAATTTAGCATTCTGCATTATGCATTATGCATTTGATTGTTTATCATATTGGGTACCGAAATAGAAGGCGATGACGGTAGATACCACAATCATCACATTTTCGGCTGTAATGGCACCGGTCAGTGCCAGATAAGAGAAGACAACCATCACCGCCATTGTGACGATGGTCTTGACCTTCACCAGATTGGCAAGATTTTTCAAAATCAGCTCCATATTTTCCTCCTTCATCCTTTGATCCCCGGTCTTATGAGAAATTCGGGCGGTGGTAGCCCTTCAATTCCTTAATTTCTGCGTTGATTGCCTGGATCTGCTGCTCCACCACCGGCATCCGCTGGGCAAAATGATTGTGGGCCCGAACCTCCCGGGTCAACTCTGCCAGTTCCGTTTTCATAACCGCCTGGGAGATTTCCTGATTCTTTTCGCTTTTTCTGGCGGTGGCAAGGCAGGTTGCCACCACCCCCACCAAGGACATACCGCCTGTAATCAGCGCAACGATGATCGCTTCGCTCAAAAGCCTGCCCCCTTATCTTTGGTAATATACGCGCCGGGAAATCCAGCCTCCTGAATCTTCTTCAAATAATCCTCGGCATAATCCCGGTTGCGGAACGCACCAACCTGCACCCGGTACAGCTGCTCTTCTGCTTCAGCGTATGTCATACCGAAATAGTTGCAGATGCCCTTGCAGATTGCTTCGCCGATTGCCACGGTGTTTTCGATAATCCACTTTGCCACCTCCGGCACATCGTGGAAGTCCGCTTCCACATATACGCAGGGAGCATTGCTGTACACAATCTCATAAAATGTCGAGGTTTTGATATTCTCACTTGTGCCGGGCGTCAGAGGTGCAAGGGCATCGAAAACCGCTTTACTGGCCTGATAGCCCTCACCCTTCAGGTCATAGCACATAATGCGTGTGCCGGTGACCTTTTCATTAAAAGCATTGGTGTGAATAGGGACATGGAGATCCGAACCCCAGGCGTTGGAATGCTGCACCCGATTGACCAAAGTATCAAACTGTTCATTCTTTACCTCAAATCCGCACCGCTTCAATGCCGCCTCACAAGCTTGCGCAATCTTACCGCAGACCGCCGCCTCATTGGTATTGCCGTAGGAATATACATTCCCGGTTTGGCTGCTGGGACTTAAAAAGATTTTCTTAGCCATAGCTTACCCTTCTTCCATCAGTTCGCTTGTCTTTGCCGCAAGCTGCAGCTTAGATGCGGCAATGGCATAAAGCAGTTTATGTCCCTTTTGCGTCAGATGTACATTGTCAGAATACAAATTTTCACCTGACAACACCTGAATCATCTGCAAATCCTTGTAGATATTGATGCAGTCCGGAGGCAGCTGTGCGATCACATCGGAAATGCTTTGCGTGTAGGCGGTGTGCTCTTCGCCGCTGATTGCCGTCGGAATGGGTGTAAAGAAATAGGGAATTGCACCGACTCTTTCACACGCATTGTAAAACTTTTTGAAATTACCACTGGAATAGGGATAAGGACTCATCCGGTCATTCGTTCCGTACATAACAATGACAACATTGCCCTCTGGGGTTTCGGGCAACTCATCAGTAGTTGTCCCATAAACTGCGTGATTGGTAAATGAGCGATGCTTTTTTGAAACAAGCATAAAAAGCTCATTCGTACCGCTTACGCCGAATAGTTCTATGGTATGCAGTCCTTTTTCCACAGTATAATCCGCAACGAACGGATCTGTATTTCCCGGGGTGTCCGGCACGATGGATTCCACTTCCTGCCCGTCAATTTTCACCTTGATTTCTCCTACAGAACCTACCTGGATTCTGAAAATATCCGTGTATGCCGTTACGCTTGCATATCCTGTTTCGCCCAAGGCAGGAAATTGGCCCTGATACTCCGAATCCTCTGTCAAGGTGGGGGCAAAACAATTAAACCGCCAAAAGCGGTGGGTTGTGGGCATACCGGTAATCAGTGCCCCCAATCTGTTTGCCCAGGATTTTGACGCATCTGCCACTGCGGTTGTTCCGTTCCAGACGCCTGCACTGTTGCTGTCGCCGTACAAATGGACATCGCAGGGAATCCGGGGATCGATAAAGGGGGACATACCGTACTCGTAGTCCATAGGTCCTAAGTTCTTTTCGTCAGTCAGGCAAAATCTGGCAAAGGTCAATTTGGGGCTGTTGATCGTCAGACGGACAAAACCGTTTACCTCCGGCGTAAACTCCATCATTTCATTGATCGGCTCGTTCAAACTCGTATTCATATGACCGCCGAGCATATTCTTCCGGTCATCGTACAGAGTGTAGCCTATGCCATACATAGTGTAGGACAATCCTGCCCGAACCGGAATGAAATCAACGGTTTTGATATGATAGCCGGGTTTCAGTACATCCCCGTCAGCAAAGGGAATCACATCCTCTTTATAACCGTAGCCCTCCTTCAGATCATACCGATCCGATCTTTCCTTCCTGCTGCGGACCAGCTCCTTGGCAGGAAAACGCTTCGCCGTGCCGTTTTCTTCCATAATAATGTGGGTCACATCGGACAGCACCGGCATTTGCTCTAATTCCGATATTTTCTTTATGACCGTCATCTGTTTTCTCCTCCTTACAAATTCAATAAAACCGTTCCGTCGGATTCTGCCAAAACCGCTCCGTCAGAATCGGTCATCGCCGGGACAAGATCGCAGGCAAGCAGAATATTTAACGCCGCCTCTTCCGCGCCGATATTCTGCCTTGCCTGCATTTTTTCTTCCTGCGTCAGATCCTGCTTTTCATCGTAATGGACGGCTGCTCCATCGGTGACCGGAAAAGTTTGGCCGTTAACGGTCAGTGTTTTCATTTTCATCATTCATTCTCCCTTCAGCCGGTTCTCACCCACCGGTATATCGCCTCTTCCGGGGCCTGCAGCTGCTGCCAGACACCGCCGAACAACTCCCCGGGATTTTTCTGCGTCACCCCGGCGTAGACTGAGCCCACCGGATAAATGCAATCAAATAAATTCTTCTGCCCCAGCAGCAGGCTGCCTTGAACCTGCAAGCTGCTATCCATCTGCACCGGCACATGGAAAGCGAAGTCATTTTCTCCCCAGTCAAAGGTAGGAACACCTTTTTTCAGAACCACCTGCTTTTCCACTGCGCACAGGCAATCCTCCGCCCGAACGGTAATGGTGTGCAGCCGGGTATAGTCCATATCCGTCAGCCTCACCTGGGTCTGATAGGAATTTTCTCCAATCTGCGCCGAAATGGGAATAAAATGCTCCCCGTCCAGGCTGTAGGAAAGAGAAAGGCTGTTTTCTGCCGCACCAAAGCTGCCGCTGTAAAATCCGCCGGAAACCGTCAGAATGGCTTCGCCGCTGGCAGGACCGTCCCGTTCTGCCAATGCCAGGCAGCTTAACGGAATATAAGGCACCAACCGGGCCTGCAGCGTGCAACTGCCGGTAAAGCCCCGGCTGTCTGCAGCCTGCAAAAGAAACTGACCGGTTTGGGTGTTATCAAAGCAGATGGAGTCCTCTGCCTCCCTGCCCTGAATTTTCTTTTCCAGGATTTGTGCGGAATTTTTTGCCTCTGCAAATATGGTGCAGCAGGCTGTGGAATGATAACGGATGAGGGCATTCTCATCGCCGGTCAGCGCAAGGGTTATGGGATTGATATCCCCGACCTTGCCGGAAACCTGGGGAATACACGCCTCTTCCGCCACAGAAACGGTAAACTCCGCCGTCTGCGGTTCTCCCACGGGATTATCCCCGGAGTAGGTGCAAACCGTCAGTGTGCAGATGCCCTTTTTGGCATCGGGTATCTGGGAATAAAAAATCTCCGGCAGAGAAAAATCCAAACTCTCTGCAAAAAATTTCACCGGGTTTTCACATATCTGCCCCTGGGCATCCAAGTAGCCCCCAAGCTGACCAAACTGCCAGGCAACGGTATGGGTGCTTTCCGCATTTTTCCGGGTCACCGCCAGCCGGGATATGCCCCCGATCACGCCGTCGGAGGCAATTACGGTGCTGGCCTGGGGAATCGGATCTAACTTCAGCGTCTGGCTCAGCTCCACAATACCGGCGGAAATATGGGTGTTCATCCAGGTTCGCACCGTAACTTCCGCTTCACCCTTGTCATTGTGGAAAATCACTTCCTCTGCGCTGACGATGGTTTCGGTGGTATTTTGGGGCAGCACGAAGGTCACTTCCCGGGTAAACTGCTCCTGCCCGTTGACCGTTACCGTGTAACGGCCCACATCCGCAATGGCATTGTAGCTGGGTCCTGTCTGGGTGGACTGCCACAGAATTTTGATTACGGAGCTGTTTTCCTCCCCGTTCTGACCAAGCTGCGTTACCGATAAATTTTGATATACTGCCATAAAATTCTCCTATATCCAAAAGCAGGCTGTGCGGTTGCTGCCGTAATCTTCAAAACGGGCGTGGTCGCCTACGATGAGGTAATTCCGCACAGAAACATCTGCCGCTGCCACACCCTCCTGGTCTGCC
>JAZRLK010000071.1:0-22933 GCA_045646805.1 Faecousia sp. | reverse complement strand
CTTCATAAGTATCCCAGTGCTCCATCACGAATTTTACATAAATTTCCGTTTGACCCTCTACAAAAGGCAGTTCTATGGTCTCTTCTCTGCGGGAATTCATAAAGGCTGCACCATTGCCCTCACGCTGCTCGTAGATCTTCTCGTATTGGGTATTGTCAGCAGAGGCATAAATTTGGATATAGCCTTGGGTACTGTTGGTGGTAATCCAGTAGCCAAAATTCACCGCTGCATCCTGAATCGTCTCACCCTCAGCAGCCGTAATCTTTTGAATATAGTAGCCGGCACCACGGTAGCCGCCGGGATTTACGATAGTTTCCATATTGCCCTTTAAGAACAGATTTTCACATTCCACCGCACCGGCAGCAAGCAGGGTTTGGCGGACTTGTTCTTTCTTTTCAGCAGTTTGGGCATCGTTTCTTCCCTCACCATAGACGGGCATGCCGGTAAAATCCAGCTTGCTCTCAACCTTGGTATAGGTGGTTGCGCCGCTTTTCGCTGCAATTGTGGGCAGCACACTGAGCATCAGTGTCAGTGCAAGACACCAGGCAAGCGTGCGTTTTAGAATCTTCATAATAAGCCCTCCTTAAAAACATTCCCCGTCCACCCCGAAAAGGTGGACGGGGTGATATTATTAGGATCCTATCTTTTTGTTTATCACAGCAGCACCGTAGAGACGACCCTCGTCATATACTTTCCGGTGCATATTTCCACAGCCTGCCTTGGCGCAGGCGATCAATCTGTGATCTCTATGATACGGGTACGGTCGTTGACAGTATAGGGGCAGTAGGTAATTGTGACCTGCTGTCCAACCTGCAAGCCTACCGATTCAACCAGCGCCAGCTTTCCCATTTCGCCGGTAGCACCGGTGAAATGCAGCAGCGAATCGGAACCGATCTCCAGCCGTTTGGTCGTGCCGTCAGCGGCGCGAATGGTAACAAAGGGATTGGTTATCTCTCCGGTTAGAGACATTTCTTCCACAGATTCCACTGTGCCTGTAATGATACCGTACCAGGCATAGACCTCTGTAACCAGACCCCTTTCGTTGCGCTTAACCTGCACATAATCACCAGGCATAAGCTCAAATACATTGCTTGCGGCCATACTTTCCTTCGGTGTGCCGTCAATGTCACGGTAAACTTCTACATCAGAAGAGAACTGGAACAGGCCATAATAGCAGTAGTCTGTTACACTGGCATCCTGGGAACGCACAGTCAGCGTATTGGGATCAGCGATCAGAATTCGGGCTTCAAACTCCAAGGGAATCTGCTTGGCAACACGGCCTTTTTCCGTGATCTGGAAGGTAGCCTTGCCATTGCTGGGAGCAACATCGCCGGCAGAGATCAGCCAGTCTCCGTCCTCCTGCTTCTGCATTCCCCATGCTCCGCTTTCTGTCAGCAAGCTGACGGTGATCTGTGCATCGGAGCTGCTGGACAAGCTGAATCGAACAGCATTTTCGCTGACTTCTTTTAATGTAACCGTAACCTTGGCATTGGAATCTGCTGTAATTTCAATGGGGTATGTACCCAACTGACCGTAGCCGCTGACCACAAAGGTTGCAGGCAGAAGCTGGCTGATAGATTGGGAAATGGAAGCAAATGCTTCGCCGTAACAACCCTGCGCATACAGCTCATAGGCTGCCTTGAAGGCATCCTTCTGCTGCTGGGTGGCAAGGCTGCCGCCGGCACGCTCTACATAACGGGCCATCAACCGCTCCGTATCCGCACGGGCTGCAATGATCTGGCAGCGGATGCGGTTCTGATCGTGGGTGTATACCGAACCATCGGTACAGCCGTTGGTGATGCCGCTGCGGTAAATGCCTACCTTGGAAAGTGCCAAAGCTGCCATTTGAGCAGGGGTCATATCCTCACCGAAGACTCTGATCTGAACATACAGCTCTTCGCTGCCTGCATACAGGTCGGCAGGGATGGTGATGCTCTGATTGGGATTTTCATAGATGCCAACAGATTCCATCGCATCCGGTGAAGTGCCTGCAAGGACCTCCATACGACCCTTGGGATCTGAGAAGGAACCTATGGTATTGATCCGCAGACCGGTGGTATACTGCTGCACATTGCGGATATGGTATGTGAGGCTGCCGCCTTCCTGTTTGTTGGGGGTAACCACCATGCCATCCCAGCGCATACCGGAAATATCGGTCAGAATCCTGCCCTGGGCATAGGCAGTTCTCAGAGAAAAGTCACTTTCAAATACCGGGCTTTCCTCAAAGAACCGCACTTCCATGGGTTCGCTGCCCATATTGGAGACACCGATCACATTTTGCTGGTCGGTCTCTGCCAGCACGTTGTAAATGACAACGCCCTCCAGGCCATAGGCATAGCACTGAGACAGCACACGGAAATCGGTGCTGTCAAAGCCGCCGGGGAAGCCGGCACGCTCTGCGTTAATATTGGAATAGGAGCCATAAGCCAGCAGGTAATCCAGAGATCTGCTGGAATCGGCATTTTGATAAACGGACCATTCACCGCCAAAATGAATGGAATCCAGAACATGGTTTTCCCAGCCCCGCTGATTGGGGTTCCAGTTGGGGTAGATCGCCTGAATGGGGGAATGGGAATAAGAATCGCTTACCATTTGTTCTGTGGGATATTGGACCACACCATCCTTAACGGTGATGTAATTATAGCCCAGGCCTTCCGCCATAGCTGCACCCACTTCTGAAATATAGGTATTCAGATTGCGGTACATCCACATCGTCTCTTCCTCAGAAAGACCGTCTGCGGGATCCAGGGTAATGCCATCCTTAGCAGCATCCTCGATCACCCACTGGGAAAAGTCGCCCACGCCATCGGAATAATTGTTAAATTCGTACTGTGTCCAGTGGATGGGCCAGTAGAAGGGCTCATTTTCTGTGTACAGGTGGATGGCAGGCAGTTCTTTATCTGCCAGCGCCAGCTCCGCAGTACGAAGCTGCAGAAATTCTACGGTTTCCTGGATTCGCTGAATACGCACATTGTTATAATAGTCGTTGTTCATCGTCATCCAGGGCGTATTGCTCCACTCGTTGGGCGTTGAAAGCTGCCAATGACCGCGGCCATCCCGGTTGTTGTGGTCATAGGTGATCTGCTGATACTGTACATCCTGCCAGGTGCCGCCCAGACCGTCCATGCTGTCGGCAGTACCGCCCCACCAGGAGTTGATGCCCAGATACAGCGGCGCACCGGTCAACATAGAGGCATTGAGAACATTGTTAAGAAATTCTTCCGTCTTGATCTTGCCCCACATCAAATAATTGATCTCCCAGCACAGACCCACATTGTACATATTGTCGCACTGATAGCTCTTGACCAGCTCAGCCAGATGATCGTAATCCAAATCCGAAGGCAGGTAGTTGAGCATCAGCACCACATCCATCTTTTTGGCAATTCCCTGCTGCTGTGCAGTTTCCTCAGGATTGCTGATAGCCCAGATTCGGCTGAAGCGAACTTTTCCGTCTGTCTTATTGACCAAACGAACTGTCAGCTCACCGGTGCTGCCAACCACATCCGCACTAACATCAAAATATGCGTGATTTTTACCATCGGATATGGGAACATAGGTTCTGCCGAAAACCTCGGTGCCATTGACATACACCAGATAGGCAATGCTGCCATCGGTTCGCTGATGGATCTCCTCAATATCGATCATAGCCGGCGCATTGGGTGTCACACCGGTCAAAGTAAATGTCATCTCAGAATCGTAACCGCTGAGAGTTCTGGATGTATAAGAACCATCATCGTCGCCAACCAGCACGGACACTGTCTCAATTTCAGAGGTTCCGGTAATTTTTAAGTCTTTCGGCTCTGACAGAGGAACGCCATCCATCACACTGCCGCCAAATGCAGCCATTGCTTTAGGCGCGCTGAAATCCATCTGCTCTTTTTTTGGCTCTTTTGTGTCCCGGCAGCCGGAAAACAGCAATGTAAACATCGTCATAACCAGCAAAATTGCCAACATCCTTTTCATATTTTTTGCTCCTCTCTGCAGAAAAAACGTCTTGCTATTTTGTGCACACCTATTGACTTCCACTTTTTTGGTGTTATACTGATTAAGCGGTTAATATTGTGACAAATACACTAATTTCGCAAGGTGCTTTCACAATAATTTTACAACATTGTCCACTTTGCTGCAACTCGCATTCGTTGCTATTTCATCCGCAAATGTGACTTTTAGGGGGATGCTATGTTAATCAAACCAACAACTTTTAGCTTTGTTTCCTTGGATCAGCAGAACGATTATTTGAATCTGTACCACAGCGGAACTGACTCCTGCCGACCCGGTGTATCTGTGGGTCCGCTGGTGAAAAATTTTTATTTGATCCATTATATTACCTCCGGCAAAGGTACTTTTACCGTGGATAATCGACAGCATTTTCTGGGGCCAGGAGATGCCTTTTTGATCCGACCCGGCAAAACGGTGGTATACACCGCAGACGAGCAGGATCCCTGGCAGTATTGCTTCTTTGCCTTTAACGGTCAGAGTGCGGAGCAATATTTAAGCCGAACCGCCTTTGCGGTTGCTGATGCGGTGTATATCGGCGATGATACAATTAACGAGCTTGTATGCGAGACCACCGATATGCTCTCCCAGTACCCCCGCAATGCAGATATGTATGCTTTGTCCCAGCTGATGAAGCTGCTTCTTTTCTTTGCCGAGCACTACAAAAACAGCGCAGAAGACTGCGGCTGTCCCATTCGTGCTGATATTCAGAAGGTTTTGGATTTTATCTCCTATCACTATGCAGATCCCATCACTGTGCAGGAAATGTCCCGTATGATTGCGCTGGAACGCACCTATTTCTGCCGCATCTTCAAAACCACGGTGGGTATCTCTCCCAAGGATTATCTGACCAAATTCCGGCTGGACAAGGCTCGATACCTGTTAACAGAAACAAAAATGTCCATCGGTGATGTGGCAGAAAGTGTGGGATTTCGGTCTTTCTCCTCATTCTCCCGGCTCTTTACTGCCCAGTATCAGCAATCCCCCAGCCAATATCGAAAAACCTTCCTGGCAGAGGACGCCGATGAGCCCTGCCTGGGTTCCCATTAACATAAGGAGGATTTTTTACCATGTTTCAAAAAGCACAGCCGGTCTGGCTGAAAAACCGCCAGACAGAAGTCCACCTTTGCGCCCAGTTCAAAACGGTATGCCCGCCTTTGTCTGAGGCATATGTCCATATTGCCACCTCCGGTCACTATCAGCTCCGAATCAACGGCAGCTTTGTGGCTTTTGGACCAAATCGCGCCGGCAAGGGGCATTTTCGTATGGATCGGATCAACATCTCCGGGCTGCTGACGCAGCAGGAAAATGTGATCGTTTTAGAGGTTTGCGGCTACAATGCATTCAGTTTTGAGCTGCAAAAGCAGCCCTCCTTCCTGCAATGTGAAATTCTGGACAGGGAAACTGCCATTGCCTGGACCGGCAGCCACTTCAGCGCCCGGGTTCATCCCTTCCGCCGCCGCAAGACCCAGCGTTACAGCTTCCAAAGAATATTCTCAGAAGCCTACAACATAACCTGCGCAGACACCTTCTTGCAGGATCATTGCCCCGGAGATGAACCTTTGGAAATTACAGAACCGAAAACCATTTTGCCCCGAAGCACCCCCTACCCGCAGTATGAGATTTCCGAAGCAATACCCCAATTCAGCGGCATTATGGCTGACATTGTCCCCCAAGTAATACGACAAGACCGTGCCTGGCTCAATGTCAGTGACGAGGCTTTGACCGGCTTCCCCATTGATCAGCTGGAGGTATTCCCCACCGCCGAATGTCAGTATTTTGACTTTCAGCCGTGTGCCGATATAAAGCCGGGACCCTTGCAGGATCATACATACACCGTCTATCGGCTGCCCGGAAATATAACCGGAATGGTTCGTTTTCAGGTAAGCTGCACTGAGCCCGTGACTTTGTATCTTATGTTTGACGAAGTGCTCAGCGACGGCAAAATTGACTTTTTACGAATGGAGTGTGCCAACGCCATCCGCTACGATCTGTGTCCCGGTGTATATGAACTGCAAACCTTTAATGTCTATACTATGCAGTATCTGCAGTTTGCTGCCGTTAACGGCAGCTGCACCGTCACCGATCCTGTTATGATCCAATATAAGCACCCGCCTGTTTCTCTTCCCTTTAAGACAGATAACCCCCGGCTGCAAAGAATTGCCGATGCTGCTGTAGATACATTCCTGCAAAACGCCATTGATGTATTTTCGGATTGCCCCTCCCGGGAACGGGGCGGCTGGCTCTGCGACAGCTTCTTTATCGCCCGTGTGGCGCACCTGCTGACGGGAAATGTTGCCAGTGAGACTGCCTTTCTGGAAAACTTCCTTCACGAAGACCATTATGCCGCTTTGCCGGATGGTATGTTCCCTATGTGTTACCCGGCTGACCATATGGACGGTGCCTTCATCCCCCAATGGGCTATGTGGCTGGTGATCCAGCTGGCGGAATACCAGCGCCGCGGCGGTGAGGAGGAGCTGATCCGCAGGTACGAGCCGCGGATCCGGAAGCTGATGGACTATTTCCGGGGCTTTGAAAACGAATACGGTCTTCTGGAAGATCTGGATGGCTGGAATTTCGTGGAATGGTCCCAGGCAAACCAATTGACCA
This sequence comes from Faecousia sp., assembly GCA_045646805.1. GTDB lineage: Bacteria > Bacillota > Clostridia > Oscillospirales > Oscillospiraceae > Faecousia. The sequence continues at coordinate 16,327 of JAZRLK010000071.1, read as the reverse complement.
AAAATGTCAACTACCCCACCAATATGCTCTACTGCGCCACTTTGCGCAGCGTTTCCGCCCTTTACGGCGACGAGAACGCACGGCAGAAAGCTGACCGCATTATGGACACCGTTCGTGCACAGTCCTTTGACGGACAGTTTTTCGTGGACAACGCCGTTCGCAAGGACGGAAAGCTGGTTCCCACCGGTGAGCGCACAGAGGTTTGCCAGTACTATGCCTTTTTCTTTGGTGCAGCTACTGCCCAAACCCATCCTCAGCTATTGAAGCTTATGGTCGAGGAATTCGGTCCGGACCGTACTGCCCGAGGCGCCTGGCCCGAAATCTATCCTGCCAACGCATTTATCGGCAACTATCTGCGGCTGGATATTTTGACCCAGCTGGGATATTACAATACCGTTTTAGAAAACATCGAAGGCTATTTCCTGTATATGGCCGATACCACCGGCACCCTTTGGGAAAATATCGGCTCCACTGCCAGCTGCAACCACGGCTTTGCCAGCTATGTGCTGTACTGGTTGTCCAAGTTATTATAAAAAAATTCCACGCAGAGCGATTTTTCTCTGCGTGGAATTTTTTACTTTTTCACGATCTTGCAGCGGTAAAGCTTGCAATCATATGCCTCTACCCGGGTCATAAACCGTTCATCAACCGTTTCACAGGTTTCTCCTGTCCACAGCTCCTGCATTTCCAGCTTGCAGCCACAGTGCCGGGGCATTGCCAGATCCGTCATAGTCAGGTACATATTTCGGGGGCTGTCACTAAGGTTGAACATACCAATGGCCAGATCGCCGTTATCCAGCAGCTTCACCCAATTAAAGCTGTCCTCCATATCTCCGCAAGCATAATTGACACTGCCGCCTGCAGAGAAGGGCTGCCGGCAGCCGCTGTCCTGATTGATGGCAAGGACATCCCGATTCGTCAGCAGCCGGATTGTTTCCGGTGTCATATTGCGCACATCACAGCCGATCATCAGCGGAGACTGCAAAAACGCCCAAAGAGAAAAATGGGTCTTGTACTGGGTTTCCGTACAGCCTGCCAGGCCAACATTTCCGTTGCCGTTCATACCCACAACCAGCATATCCATATCGTTGAAGCAGCCGATGCTGCTATGCTGCAGCAGTTCTTTTTGCCGCTTTGCCAGATTTAAAATGGATTCCCAGGAATCCACAATGTCAACCGTAGACCGCCAACAGCCGGCACCGGTGGTCTTGATCCAGTCCGGTGTCTGATCCGCACCCCAGGAGCAGGCAGAAAGCAAAATATCCCGCCCGCTGTTTGCCAGCGCTATGGACATCCGCTGATACAGCTGGTCCCCCCGGTCGTGTATAGGCTTATAGCAGTAGTCGTATTTCAAATAATCCACGTGCCAATCGGCAAAGCTCCGGGCATCCTCAAATTCGTAGCCATTGCTGCCGGGATAGCCGCCGCAGGTCATCAAGCCTGCGCAGGAGTAAATACCCAGCTTCATTCCCATAGCGTGCAGATCGTCTGCCAGTGCCCGGATGCCTCTGGGAAACTTCTGGGGATCTGCCACCAAATGTCCCTGCGCATCTCTCTCCGGCAAAGCCCAGCCGTCATCTATCACAACATAGGTATAGCCCGCATCCTTTAAGCCTAAATCCACCATTGCCTGTGCAGATTCCAAAATGAGGGATTCATTGATTGTAAGGCCAAAGGTATTCCACGTATTCCAACCAAGAGGAGGTTTCAAAGTAATCATCGTTTTCAATCCCCTTTATGTATCGTCTTTTTCTTGGATTATAACAAAAAATAACGCACCGTACAAGGATATTGCCCTCAGTTTTTTATGCGCTTTGTTGTTATTTTATTCGAAAATGTGTCTTTAGATCCTTTAAAATACACAAAAACACTGAAATGTTGATAAAATAACATTCAAGCGTTATACTGTACACAAACTTACAGGAGGTACGGTCATGCAGCAATGTGAATACTGTGCGCAAAAGCTATCCACCAATGAGATTGGCATCAGTCTGCGCCTTTTGGGCAAAGATGGACATAAATTTCTGTGCCGTTCCTGTTTGGCCAAGGAATTTCATGTGGATGTAGAGATTATTGACAAAAAAATCCAGCAGTACCGCGACCTGGGTTGTCCGCTTTTTGTCTGATCGCATATTTTTGCAAGCAACACACGCCTGCACAATATGTACCGAATGTTCTGAACCATAAACGAATGAAATCCTTTTAAAGGAGACTACTATGGAACATCAAGCATTATTGGAACTTTTGAAGGATATGTCCCTGGAAGAGAAGGTCGGTCAGTTGATCCAGGTGCCTGCCACAATGCTGGGAGAAAACGGCATTATCACCGGGCCCACCGGTTCCATCCCTATGGATGATCAAACCCGCGGTCTGATAGGCTCCGTTTTGGGTACAGTAGGTGCAGAAAAACTAATTGCCCTGCAAAAAGAGCAGATGGCCATACAACCCCACCATATTCCCATGCTGTTTATGTTTGACATCATCAACGGTCATCAGACCATTTTCCCCATTCCTCTTTCTCAGGGATGCAGTTTCCGGCCCGATTTGGTAGAAAAGGCGGCCCATATCGCAGCCAAAGAATCTGCGGTTTCCGGCCTGCATGTTGTATTCTCCCCGATGCTGGATTTGGTAAGAGATCCCCGGTGGGGCCGGGTAATGGAATCTCCCGGTGAAGATCCCTACCTCAACTCCTTGATGGCCCGTGCCATGGTTCGCGGATATCAGGGCAAGGATCTAAAGGAGGAAGGACGCATTGCCTCCTGCTTAAAGCACTTTGCCGGTTACGGTGCTCCGGACGGCGGCCGAGAATACGACAATGTGGAATTGAGTCTGCGGACTCTGCGGGAGGATTATCTGCCTTCCTATGCAGCAGCCGTGGACGAAGGCTGCCGCATGGCTATGTCCTCCTTCAACACGCTGGACCGCATTCCCTCCTCCGGCAATCAATGGCTTATGCGCACGGTGCTGCGCCAGGAAATGGGTTTTGACGGCATTTTAATCTCCGACTACAGTGCCATAGAGGAAATGGTCAACCACGGCAGCGCAGAAGATCCCCGGGATGCCGCAAGGCAGGCTATGGAAGCCGGTGTGGATATCGATATGTGCTCCGTTGCCTACATCGGTCATTTGGCAAATCTGATCCGGGAGGGCATTGTAGAGGAATCCCTGCTGGACGAAGCCGTGCTGCGCGTCTTAACATTAAAAAACGATCTGGGCCTCTTTGAAAATCCCTTCAAGGACGCCGATAAAGCAAAAGAACAATCTCTGCTTTTGTGTGATGAACACCGCCGCGCAGCTAAAGATCTGGCCGCGTGCAGTATGGTGTTGCTGGAAAACGATGGCATTCTACCTCTGACACCGGGAAAACAAAAGCTTGCACTGATCGGCCCTCACGCCGATAACCACGGGATCTATGAATCCTGGTCCTTTCCTCAGGATGTGACGCAAATTGTCACCGTCCGCCAGGGCATAGAAAGAATCCAACCGAAAAATGTGACCTGCTGCACAGGAAGCTATATGCTGGCCTCCGATATGTGCAGCCGATTTGGCCAGTTTGAACGCATTGACCCGGAACAGACGGAAAAGTGGCTGGTACAAGCACTGGAGGATGCAAAAAAAGCAGATACCGTAGTGATTTGTCTGGGCGAAGACACTTACCAGTCCGGTGAAGCCGGAAGCCGTACAGTTCTGCAAATTTCAGCCTTACAGCTGAACCTTCTGCGAAAGGTGCACGAAGTAAACGAAAACATCGTTCTGGTTCTTTTCTCCGGACGGCCTTTGGAAACCGGAGAACTGACCAACTATTGCAAAGCGCTCCTCTGGGCCGGCATGCCCGGCACCGAAGGCGGCAACGCCATTGCAGATCTGCTTTTTGGCATTTGTCAGCCGGAAGGCAGACTCAGCATGTCCTTCCCCCATGCTGCAACCCAAGCACCGCTGTACTACAACCACCTTCCTACCGGTCGCCCCAATCTTCACGGACCTCAAACCACTTTTTGTACAGGATACATCGACGAAAGCTGTTATGCCCGCTATCCCTTTGGCTATGGTCTGAGCTATACCCGGTTTGAATATTCTCCCGTGACCCTTAGTGCGGACACCATGGGCCCCACCGGCTGCATAAATGCCAGCGTCACCGTCACAAATACCGGCGACCGCCCCGGCACGGAAACTGTGCAGCTGTATTTACGAGACATCGCAGGCAGTGTTTCCCGTCCGGTTCGTATGTTGAAAGGCTTTGAGAAAGTCACGCTGCAACCCGGACAGAGCCAGCAAGTCTGCTTTGAGATCCGGGAGGATATGCTCCGCTTTTATGATATCCATATGAACTACACCAGCGAGCCGGGCATGTTTGAAGTACATATCGCAGCCAACAGCGCACTGGATCATAAAGCAATCTTCAGGCTGACTCAGTAAGGTTTTCACGGCAGTTATTTCAGAAAAACAAGCATTTGACCCAGAAATATTGAAAAAAACATTCAAGCGTTATACTGAAGCATTACATATTATGGGCAGCAAATTACCGTATCCAACGAGATCGCAGAATTCTTGGAGTGAGATCAACTGCACGATGCAGCTATGCGTAGGCAGGAGCAGCGTCATATGAACTTTGTCGGATTCGACATTGCTACAGTGCAAAATCTTGTCTCTGACGAACCTTCGGATCCGACGCTTGAACAGGCATTTCAAAATCTTCGAAAGCATAATCCACAAAATGCTTATCAAAATAATTTCCCTTATTTTTTTCCTTATGCGAGTGTTAATGGGTGGTTAATTGTGGTGAAAAGTGGGGTTCAGATGTTTGACAAACATATATGTTTTGCGGTAAAGTGTTAACTTTTGTTGAAGAAATCAATCGCCTATCCAAATCCGAATCCCTCATCCTTGAAATTGGTACACTGGCTCAGGAATCTTAAAATACAGTTTTTATTTGAGATTGCGAACCAGTGACACGGTCACTGGTTCGCAATGGCACTAACTTAATAACATTGCCGAGGACGGGTGTACTCTACCGTTCGCAACGGATGGTTTGTCATAGTCAGACAACCTCTTATACAGCCTTGCGCTTTTACATCCTGTGTGGTATACTTGGCCATACAAATATTGGAAGGCAGGAACTTCTATGTCTATTTCAACCGTATTATTCGATCTTGACGGCACATTGCTGCCTATGGATTTGGATATATTTATAAAGGCGTACTTTGGCGCCATTGCCAAATATATGGCTCCCCACGGTTATGAACCGGGAAAACTAATCGAGGCCATATGGCAAGGCACCGGTGCTATGGTGAAAAACAGTGGTCAGCAAACCAATGAGCAGGCCTTTTGGCAGGCTGTTACCAAAATTTACGGAGATAAAATTACAGCAGATCAATCACTTTTTGACAGTTTTTACATTACTGAATTTGACAAGCTCCGTGATGTTTGCGGTTATGATCCTATGGCTGCAAAAATTGTTCATCATTTGAAAGAAAAAGGCTACCGGGTTATTCTGGCAACCAATCCCATCTTCCCGGCTATGGCTACCCAATGGCGGATTCGCTGGGCCGGATTACAGCCGGAGGATTTTGCATTCTACACCACATACGAAAACGCCTGCTACAGCAAGCCCAATTTAGATTACTACCGCAGCATTCTGCAGAAATTTCAGATTCCGGCAGACCAGTGCCTGATGGTTGGCAACGACGCAACTGAAGATATGGTTGCAGAACAGCTTGGTATGAAGGTTTTCCTGCTGACGGACTGTTTGATCAACAAACACGGCCTGGATATTTCCCGTTATCCCCAAGGAGACTTTGAGGCACTATACCGGTATGCGGACAGTCTACCGAAGCTGATTTGACATCATCTTCTTTTTTCCTTGCTTTTTCTTTTATTTTGATATAAAATATGAACAAATTATTTCGGAAAGGGATGGTTTTTTGCCCTTTATATATGCAGCGGCCGGCATTTTGGCTGCCCTGGTCGCCTTATTTTTGCTGTACATTATTTTCTTGCTTATCTGCACCTTTGCAGTAAACCCCAAAAAAGAATACAATCGCTTTAATCGGTTTTACCATATTGTTCTGAAAAGCGTTGTGTATCTGCTGATCAAAGTAACCAGAATCAAAATCCATCTGACAGGTTTTGAGAAAGTTCCCAAGGATCAGAAAGTGCTGTTTGTCAGCAATCACCGGTCCAATTTCGACCCCATTGTAATGTGGCACATTTTCAACAATTGGAAGCTGGGTCTTGTTTCAAAGGCATCCAATTTCGGTATTCCCATCGTTGGCAGAATGGTTCGACGCATCTGCTTTTTATCCATTGACCGGGAAAATCCCCGAAATGCAATTGTAACCATCAACAAAGCGGCTGAGTTTATCCGCAGCGGCGAAGCCTCCATCGGTATCTATCCGGAGGGAACCCGGAGCAAGGAATGTGTGCTTCTTCCCTTCCACAACGGTGTTTTCAAAATTGCCCAAAAGGCAGAATGTCCCATCGTGGTTTTATCCACTGTGGGAACGGAAAAAGTCCACAAGCAATCCCCCTTCCGCCGCTCTCACATCTATCTGGATGTGCTGGATGTGATTCCTGCGGATGTAGTAAAAGCAAGCAAAACCGATGTAATCGGCGGCAATGTCCGTCAAATGTTAGAAAAAAATATAGAAATGAGAGAAAAAAGCAATGGCTAAAGGATATGTTTTATATAATCCCATCGCCGGCGAAGGCAATGGGGAATCTAAGGTTCAGGCATTATGCAACCTGATCTCCGACCCCCTGGAATTTTACGATGTGACCAAAATTTCCGATTATCAAGCTTTTTTAAGCGAGCTTAAAGAAGAGGATTATATTATCGTCGCCGGTGGTGACGGCACCATCAACCGTTTTATCAACAACACTGCTCAATTCACTATCCCCCAGGATATCCTCTACTACCCTATGGGCAGCGGCAATGACTTTGCCAGAGAATTGGGAACAGACACAACGATGGCTCCCATTTCCGTAAAAGGCTTGCTTTCCGACCTGCCTTCTGTGGAGGTAAACGGCAGAAATTACTATTTTATCAACGGTGTAGGTTACGGCATCGACGGCTACTGCTGCCAGGTTGGCGACGAGCTGCGCGCCATTCCCGGCAAAAAGGTAGATTACACCGGCATTGCCATTAAGGGTCTTCTGTTCCATTTCGATGCTCGAAATGCCAAAGTTACCGTTGATGGTCAGGAGTTTACTTATAAGAAGGTTTGGATCGCTCCCACTATGCACGGCAAGTACTACGGCGGCGGTATGATCCCCACTCCCGGCCAGGACAGAAGCAATCCGGATAAAAAGCTTTCTGTTATGGTCTTCCATAACGGCGGCAGACTGCGTACTCTGATTGCCTTCCCCGGTATTTTCAAGGGCGAACACATCAAACATAAAAAGATGGTAAAGCTCCACACCGGTCACTGCATCCGGGTGGAATTTGACAGACCTACTCCGCTGCAAATTGATGGCGAGACCATTTTGGACGTTACTTCCTACACCGCCTATTCCCCGGCTTATGCCGCAAGCAACACAAAAGAACCTGCACAGGTTTGACAAAAGAGGTTGTCTCGTTTTGAGACAACCTCTTTTTATGTTAAATTACCGAAACGAAGCGGTTCAGTCGGAAGAAATATAACTGCGCTGATATTATCTTTTTGCCATAAATCTTCGATAGCGCATTGGCATAGGCCGTCACCTGCATACGGTAACGATCCGCCGCTTGCATCAGCGTATCATCCGTTACCCGGTCAGTCTTAAAGTCCAGAACAATGATGCCGTCGTCGTCTATGATGGCGCAGTCCACAACGCCCTGCAGCAAAATTTTATCGTCTTTTAGCTGGGGATCAAATTGTGCGCCATCCTCCAAAATAGAGAATTTGAACTCACGCAGAACATTTTCTGCATTTCTCAACCGCTGACCCATATCTGATTGGCAAAAATTCCAAATAACATTCGGGTCAACTGCTTCTGCACAGGTGCGGGATATCCGTTCTTCCTCCGCCATACGGCAGATCTCCTGCCTTACCGATTGCAAATCGCTGCATGCATCAAAGCGGATATGCTGCATCACTGCGTGAACTGCATTACCCAACGCAAGGGGCGCATCTTCCTGGGTTTTGGCAAAAGAAGGCTGCCGCCAGTATCGAATCATAGGTTTGGGTTCTGCCGCATTTTCGGCTGCTTCCTGATCCTTCATACGGCCTTTAAGCTGGGTGGCTGTTTGTTTTGAAGGGAAGGAAGTAGCTGCAAGGAAAGGATATTGGTAAGATAATCCTTTTTGGATCGGCAGAATATTCATATCCACGCCGGATTTGGGTTCCTCTTGCGCAGATTCCAGAACCGAATGCTCCCCAGCAGAAGCAGTTACGACAGATATTTTCCAAGGGAATTGGCTGATTTTCAAATTATCCGGTCTATCCCCTGCCAAGGCAAACAGTTCCCCTGCCTCCATCTTTTGCAGGGCCGTATACAAAACCCAAGTTCCGGGGCAGCTGACACCGGATGTAATCAGAACCGGATCACTGTAGTCCATTCGACCCACAATGCTCTGCACATCGGAATCAAGATTATTTGCCGCATAAGTCATAATCAGATAATCTTTAGCTCTGGTCATCGCCACATACAGCACACGCATTTCCTCAGACAGCGAATCTGATAAAATCTTGGCTGCAATGGCCTTTTTGGCAATGGATGGATAGCGAACCCGTTTTTCCAGGTCCACGCAGTTCATTCCGATTCCCAATTCCTTGTTGCAAAGGATCTGGCTTCTGGCACTTTCCCTGTTGAAATCCCGGGAAAGTCCGCACAGGAACACTACCGGAAATTCCAGACCCTTGGACTTATGGATACTCATAATTGTTACAGAGCCGGGAACTTTCTGGTCTGAAGAAACCGTCAGTCCCTTTTCTTCCATCGCATCCAGATAGTCCAAAAACTGCCGCAATTCCTTTTGATTTGCGCTCTCGCATTCCCGGATCAGCTGATAAAACACCTGCAAATTCGCTGATTTGATTCCACCGTCATCAAAGGAAGCATAAATGCTGTCCATTCTGGTTGCCAACAGAATTTTATCCACCAGCTGAGAAAGGGTATGCAGACGCTTATCCTGGCGCAGCTGCTTAAGCATTTCAACAAAGCTTTTCGCCTTTTCCAATTCTGATGCCCGCAGGGATTCATAAACCGTCTTTTTCTTGCTTCCCGGGCCTCGAATAGCAGCCAGATCATCAGCAGTAAAGCCTATAATACGGCTGGAGAGTACGGCAATCAGCGGAATATCCTGGAAGGGATTATCTATGATCTGGAGCATCGACCGCAGGAAAATAATCTCCTCTGCCTGCAACAAATCTGTACCCGTTCCGGAACTGACACGGATTCCCCGCGCCTCCAATGCAGCTTGATAAATGCCGCCGGAAGAGCCTGGCGAACGAAGCAAAATAACGATATCATCGGCTGTTACATCCCGCAAGTTATCTCCGTCACGAACCTGACACCGGCTGCTTAGCATTTGCACGATACGGTCGGCAGTATAGGCTGCCTCCTCTTCATAGGTACTCTCCTGCACATCCACGCAGCAAAGCTCCACCTTAAGATCCTCGACTGAAACCTTATGGGGATGACCGTAAAGTTTTTCATTCTCCCCATAGGTCAAATCGCCGACCTCAGGAGACATACACGCTTCAAATACATCATTGACCGCAGAAATCACAGGTTGGGCAGATCGGAAGTTTTTGCTGAGCATAATTTTTCTGCCTTCTCCAAGTCCAGCATTCTCTGCAGAACAATATGTATTATATTTTTTCAGGAATATGCCGGGATCTGCCAAACGGAACTGATAAATAGACTGCTTGACATCGCCTACCATAAAACAATTATTCCGTTTGTGCGTTAATGCCTCAAAAATACTATCCTGGACACCGTTGGAATCCTGGTATTCGTCTACCATAATCTCCACAAAACGGTCACCGATCTCGGTGGCAAGGGCTGTGATCGACTGGCGTTTTTTACCCTTGACCAGATCCAATGTTTTATGCTCCAAGTCGGAAAAATCCAAAATACGCCTATCTTGCTTTGCTTTATCATATTCCTTGGAAAATTCCCGGACAAGGCGGATCAATCCTTTGGTTGAACGGCTGCATTTTTGCAGATCCTGCAAAACCTGCGCGCTGCTATCGGCAAAGGGCAGCAGTTTCTTCGCAACGCTTGCTTTACAGGCATTACGGATAATCTTGATCCGCTCTGCCAGCGCCATATCGGTGCAGCTTTTTGGGAATGTCAAAGTGCCATAGGATATTCCCTGGCAAGCAACGATCTCATCCCAGGTTTCCAGACTCCGCAGGTTCATCAACTGGTTCACTGTTTCAGAAAGAAGCGCCGCAGCTTTTGGCATAGTGCCGTTGGCATCGGCAAGGGCAGCGCAGCGGTTCATTGCCTGGATTTGAAGATCCAAATGCCTGTGCAGATCACAGATCAAATACCGCCCCCACTCAGTTTCAGATGCATCGCTGGCATCGGAAACATCACTTTCCATAGCGCATTTTTCCAACCATTGATCCGGGTCAACATGGCACCTGGCTGCATGATAGACCTGCAGCACAATCTGAGGTATGGAGCGGTCATCTCTTCCCAATTCCTGGGAGTCGATAAACACATAAAAGTCCTCATCTTCCTCTGCATAGGCCTTTTCCAGCATCCGATCCAAGACCTGCAGCTGCAAAAGCTGGCTTTCCCGTTCCTCTGCAACCCGGAAATCACCGGGAATATCCAGCCGATATGCGTATTCCCGCAACAAATCGGTACAAAAGGCGTGGACTGTGGAAATTTTTGTAAGGTACAGCCGTTGAAGCTGGCGCTGCAAATGCTTATTACCGGGATCTTCCGCCAACCGTTCATTCAGTTTTGCAGCAATTTTCGCCCGAAGTTCCGATGCCGCAGCTTTTGTATAGGTAATGATCAGAAAATCATCTATGTTGATCTGCCCTTTACCTTCTTTCAGATACAAAAGAAGGCGATCCACCAAAACTTTGGTCTTGCCGGATCCGGCAGCAGCTGAAACAAGCAATTTACCGCCGCGATTTTCTACCGCTTGGGCTTGCTGTTGGGTTAACTGTTCAGCCATTTTTCTGCTCACTCCTTTCAATCTCCGTCCAGAAACGGTCTGCGGTCATAGCCTGATAATTTCTTCTGCCTTCCACTTCAGCGCTGCGGCAAACAGCGCCGTAGGGACAGAACCGGCAGGCATCGTGGGATGCGCCTCTTGTATAGGGATTGGGGGTCACATTGCCGGAAGCAATTTCATCCACAATGCCCTCCAACAGATGAAATACATAACGCTTCAATTGGGCAAACTGATGGCTTGTAGCGATATCGCCGGTAACCGAGCCATCCTTTTTGCGCTTCACGGAAAGGCGTTTAGGGCTCTCAGAAGGCTCCATAGCACGCAAAACATATTCATCAGAGAGAATTAGACCTTTGCGCTTAAAGTCCTTTAAATGAGCCTGCTCCGCCTCATCAGCGCTCAAAGAGCCATCCGCCGCCACCAGCGGCACTCTGGCAGGAAAATACTGAACACCGGCAACAATAGGCGTATCACCAAAAAGCTGCTCTCCGCCGTCTTCCAGGGCGTACAGATACAGCAGCATCTGCAATCCAATGCCATTGAATACATCGCAGTAGTCAAAATCTTTCTTGCCGGTCTTATAGTCTACGACCCGGATATAATCCTTGCCGCTAAAATTCCAACGGTCTATCCGGTCAACATAGCCCCGAAGCTGGGCATCCATTTTCTTTCCGGGAATGGGAATAGCGGGCATTTTACCATCATCTGTGCCAAAACCAAGTTCAAAGTCATAAGCTTCAAATGCGCTTTCCTGCATTTCTTTCCAAAGCTCTTCGACGATCAGCTGGACTTCCCTGGTATTCTTATGAAAATGGTAGTTGATGCGGTCTGTGCTGATCTGACTGAAACGATTTGCAAAATAACGGGCAGATGCTTCGGATGCCAGTTCCAAAGTTTGCTCTAAGGAAACATTCTTAAATCCACCCTTTTCCACGATTGCTCTGCCGCATTCTTCCAGCACTGCGTGGACATAGGTACCAAACTCAGCAGGATCGATAGAGGCAGGATTACGCTCTTTTGCACGCATTCCGTACTTGAGAAAATAAGACAGCCTGCATTCTGCTACCCGGTCAATTTGGGAGGCGGACAGATAAAGCTTGTCACCGTATAACTGGCGAACATTTTCAGCTTGTATTGCCCCCAGTTGATGACCCTTGGCATCGTTAATTTTATGGTATTCCCGTTCAAGGCCTAACTCAGAAGCCTCTTTTTCTCCATTGCGGACAGCCAAATACGCAGCTGCCTCCCAGGGATCGGTCAATGCGGCGCCGTAGTCGGGTGAAACCTTCTTCTCTGCGCCTGCCATACGCTTGAGCCGGTTATATACAAAAGAGGGCTGACCATCGGAGCAAAATACACTGATACTCTCAGAGGCACCGCTGAATACTTCCTGAATCTCCGAAAACTGGGTCTGCAAACCATCAATTGCGCCGGGATTCAGGGGTACACCCAAAGAAAGAAGAATACTGCGCTCCTGGTCATTGAGCACACCGGCAGAACCGCCATAGCTGGGAAATGCTCCTTCTGACATTCCCAAAACAAACAGATGCCGGGATTTCTGACACCGCATAGAACTGACTGAACCCACGGTTACGCTATCAAGCACCGAAGGAATGGTGCCTACATCATACTGCCGCAGAAGCAGTTTGAGAAGTCTGCTAAAGGTCTCCCCATCCCAGGAAATTTCCGTCAGCGTATCGTGCAGCTGCTCTAACGCGCCCAACAATATTTCCCAAAGCTGATTGAGGATCTGAGCATTGCGGTAGTCGCTCTTTTCCTCCATCTGTCCGGCAAGGCTGCGCAGGCGGCTGTTTAGCTGAATATCCGTCAGAAAATCATACAAAGCCAACACCTGCTGCGGCACACTGATTGCATCCCGGAAACCGTCACGCAGGCGCACAAGGGGCTGCAACGCCCTTTGCCTTGCCTCATTGAGGGTTTCCAAAATTGCAATATCACGGTCTGTCCACTGATCCTCCATACCCCGGGGGTGGTTTTTCCACTCCTGAAGCCAACGAGTTCCATCGACGGACCACATAATAGCATAATTTTCCATTTTGTCGCACAGATCCGGCTCAATGGGAGAAAGCATAGACTTCATATAGCGGATCACATCTTTGCTGGCAAAACCGGAAAGCGCCGCATCCATTGCGCAAAGGACTGTGTGGATCACCGTCTTTTCCAGAATATCTTCTGTTCCGGAAAGATACACCGGGATATGGGCGCGCTGCAAAAGAGAATGGATGGGCCCTTGGTAGGTTTGCATATCCGGGCAGACAATGCTGATATCCCGGTATCTATAGCCACTTTGAACCAGAGCCACAATTTTTTCCACCGTGGCGGCGCACTCGCTGTACACCGATTCTGCCAAGCAAATATTTAAACAGTCAGCGGCAAAACCATCGCTGATACTGCCCTGGAGCAGATTTTTAGATACCTGCTGCAAGGCGCTGTCTTCATTTTGCAGCACCTGAATCTCGTAGGGGATCTCATTGCGGGTAACATAGCCGATAATATCAGCGGCTGTTTGACCTGCCTTTTCAAATGCCATATTGTCCGAATCCGGTCGGTCACAATTTAGACTGATCACAACATGGGGGCTATTGTCCAACAGGTGATAGAGGATCTGTGAATGCTGCCGGGAAAAATCCGGAAAGCAATCAAAATAAAATATATGATTTTTTGCAAATTCGCAGTCCTCCAACTGCTCCAGCAGCCAGGTCATCTGATCCCTGGGATCCCGTTTTCCCCGGGCGCAAATGGCATTATAGGATTCCAGAATCAGCGATAATTCTTCTAATTTCTGAGCCAGGTTTCCCTCTGTTTGCCGGGATGCCTGCATCAGATCCGCAGGTGTGATACAGCAGCGTTTAAATTCGTCCACCGCATCCAACAAACTTGTGAGAAATTCCGGTTTTGTTTCCACTGCGGCATAGGCTTTAAGTTTGCTATGGAGCTGACGTGTCGCCGCCGCCATAGCAACCACACGACCGCCGCTATCCAAGCACTCTGCAAGACTGATCCCGCAATCCTCCGAAACCCGCTTTGCCAGCCGGGAGAAGGACAAAACCTCTGCAAAACGGCTAGCGGTATCTCCTGCAACCCCAGCCAGTTCCCGCTCTGTTTGGTGGCTGACAAGCTCCGGAACCATCCAGATTCTGCCGCCTTTTTCCGCTTTAACATCTTCAGCAATTTTTTTCAGAATTACTTGCCGATTGTATTTCCAATTTGTTCCCAACAATAATGTAAGCATACCTGCACCTCATTTCGTAATACATTTTAGGCAAATGCCTGTACCGAAAACGGTACAGGCATTTCAAACAGGCTTACAGATAAACACCTGAGGATAGTTTTCCTTCAACATATTGCACATCACTGCTGCATATTCAAAGCTTTCCGTAATGGCAAATACTGCAGAACCGGAGCCCGTCATCTGCTGACCGATAGAACCGTAGCTGTTAAAAATGGATTTGATATAGTTCAGCTCCAAATGCTCCTGCGTGACCAAAGGATCAAAAACATTATACAGATTCTGGGCAATTTTTTGCAGGTCACCGGCAAGCAATGCACTTTCCATTGCCTGATGATCCGGTCTTTTGCCAATGACAGATTCATCAATTTTGCGGTACAATTCCGGCGTGGAGGAAGAAAATTCCGGTTTGCAGACTACGATAAAGCAATCGGGCATATCCGGCAGTTTCCGCAAACGCTCTCCCCTGCCCTCAGCCATAGCTGTTCCACACAAAACGCAAAAAGGCACATCGCTGCCTACCTCTGCACCCAATTCTGCCAAAGCAAGAATAGACAAAGGATTGCCGTAATAATCATTGAGGGCACGAAGCACCGCCGCAGCATCTGCGCTTCCGCCAGCCATACCGGCTTCCATAGGAATCCGCTTTGTGATACGGATGGCAAGACCATCAGGGTCTTTGTCCATTTTCTCGCAGTACAGCTTAGCTGCCTTCCAGGCAAGATTCCGGCTATCACAGGGTACACCTTCCCGGTCGCAGGACAAGGTCCATTCCCCGCCGGTTCCCACATCAATTTCGATATCGTCACGGATGGAAACGGTCTGCATTACGCTTTTGATATCGTGGTAGCCATCTTCCCTTTTATCCAAAACATCCAATGTTAAATTAAGCTTTGCATAGGCAGCCTCATACAATGTAGTCATAGTCAAAACCTCTATTTCGTCATTTTCTTTTATTATACATAAGCGGCTTGATTTTTGCAATATTCTTTTGGTATAGAAAGATAATTTTGGGGGATGATAGCATTATCCACATAAGGAATTTGGAGGTTATTTTATGGATACCATTGCATTGATCATTTCCATCATCGGTTCAATCAACTGGGGCTTGATCGGCCTGTTCCAGTTTGATCTCGTTTCCTGGATTTTCGGTGGACAGGATGCTATCCTCAGCCGTATTGTTTACGGTATTGTAGGTTTGGCTGGTCTTTGGTGTATCACCATGCTGTTCCGGAAGCTGCAGCCCATGATCCAGGGTGACTAAAAAAATCGGACTTCACTTCAAACAGTGAAGTCCGATTTTTTATAAGAGCTTAATAATTGCTTCTGTGTAGGCATAGGCAGTGGCGCCGGGGGTATAGCGGGATACCACAACATCGCACTTTTCCATCGCCTTTTCCAGCTTTTCCGCAGCCTCAGCGCGGCAGATATGGCGCAGCATCATAGCCGATGCCTTGACCATACTTGCGGGGTTGGCGTACTCGCCCTGACCGCGCTCGATCATACGAGGCGCAGAACCGTGAATGGCTTCGAACATAGCATAGCGGTCGCCGATATTGGCACTACCGGCAGTGCCCACGCCGCCCTGAATCTGGGCAGCTTCGTCGGTGATGATATCGCCGTACAGATTGGGCAGTACAAATACCTGGAACTGATTACGCACCTTGGGATTGACCAGGTTGGCAGTCATAATATCAATATACCAGTCATCCGCAGTGATGCCGGGGTATTCTTCAGCAACCTCGTGGCACAGGGCAGTGAACTTGCCGTCGGTCTTTTTCATAATATTGGCCTTAGTAACAATGCTGACCCGATCCTTGCCGTTATTCTTGGCATACTCAAAGGCTGCACGGGCAATTCTGCGAGTACCAAAGTCGGTAGTGACCTTGAAATCCACAGCCATTCCAGGCAGTTCTACGCCACGGCTGCCCAGTACATATTCGCCCAAGTCGGAGGCC
>JAZRLK010000070.1:0-4413 GCA_045646805.1 Faecousia sp. | reverse complement strand
GCCGCAAAGCTGGCCAATGCCCACGATTTCATCACAAGACTTCCCAAGGGCTACGACACGGAGCTCACCGGCAACGGCGCAAGCCTTTCTCAGGGTCAGCGTCAGCTGATTGCCATTGCCCGGGCGGCGGTGGCCGATCCTCCTGTGATGATTCTGGACGAGGCAACCTCCTCCATCGATACCCGTACGGAAAAGCTGGTTCAGGACGGTATGGACGCTTTGATGCACGGCAGAACCGTCTTCGTCATCGCCCACCGCCTCAGCACCATCATGAACTCCGACTGCATCATGGTGCTGGATCACGGCCATATCATCGAGCGGGGCACCCATGAGGAACTGATCGCCCAGAAGGGCACCTACTATCAGCTCTACACCGGCGCCTTTGAGCTGGAATAAAAAATAAGCGAAAAAGAGAGGCTCACGGGCCTCTCTTTTTTTACTTTGGAAACTATTTCCGTTTTTTTATGTCGGGAAACTGGGAAGAATCCCGAATTTACTTTGGGAAAAATCTCTGATATGATAAAGAAAAATAATGACATGGTATTTTACGGTTTTGTTTTTTTGATGCGAAAATGCTAAAAAATTTAATCAGTTGACAGAGGAAAACACAAGTGGTATAGTTTTTTATAGAAAGTGTCTGCCGGAGCAGACCGGAAAGGAGCTTAAAAGTATGATTGTTCGCGAGGTCGTCACCAGCTAACTGCATATGGGCGCGAATAAAAATGGGGGTTCAGACCTCCTGATTTGGTG
Organism: Faecousia sp.; assembly: GCA_045646805.1. GTDB lineage: Bacteria > Bacillota > Clostridia > Oscillospirales > Oscillospiraceae > Faecousia. Next base: position 3,663 of record JAZRLK010000070.1, on the reverse strand, counting down.
CGCGCATTTTTAAGTAACTTTCGGATATATGGTAACCGCAGGATGCAGCCATGAACGGGAGCTGCTTTGCTGCGGTATTTTTGCGCCCATTTTCAGTTGGCATTTGATGGAAAATAGAGTTGTACTGAATTTGGAGGAATTTATTTTGAATATGAATGATTGGGGCTATGTGCCCAATTCAGAAAACCTGCCGGGCATCCCCGCGAGAGTCACCGCAGTTCATAAGGAGCGGTATGAGATCGTCTGTGAGCATGGCTTGACCCATGCCCGGCTGAAAACCAGAGAATATTTTGTGGATTCCCAGGATTTTCCCACCGCAGGGGATTTTGTGATGGTGAACTACATCGATAACGGCGACAGCCAGATTCTTGCAACGCTGCCCCGAAGAACCTATTTTTCCCGCCGGGAGCCGGGTCCCATCCCCAGAGATCAGGCGGTTGCGGCCAATTTTGACTATGTATTTATCATGCAGTCCCTGAATCTGGATTTTAACCCCAAGCGGCTGGAGCGGTATCTGACGTTAAGCTGGCAGTCCGGAGCCACACCGGTTATTTTGCTGACCAAGGCAGACCTGGTGGAAGACTACTGGGATTATCTGACAAAGGCAGAGCGGATTGCCGCCGGAGCCAATGTCCATGTGATCAGCGCCCATACGGGCTACGGGCTGAATCGACTGAATGCCTATCTGCAGCCGGGAAAGACTGCGGTGTTTCTGGGGTCTTCCGGTGTGGGCAAGTCCAGCCTGGTCAATGCCCTGGCAGGGGAGGAAGTTATGCCGGTCAATGCCATCCGGGAAGATGACAGCAAGGGCCGTCACACCACCACCCATCGTCAGCTGATCCGGCTGAAAAGCGGTGTGATGATCATTGATACCCCCGGTATGCGGGAGCTGGGTATGTGGGATGTGTCGGAAGGTCTTTCGGATGCGTTTGCAGACGTGGAACGCTATCTGGGTAAGTGCCGATTCTCAGACTGCAGGCACGAACGGGAGCCCGGCTGCGCCATCAAAGGGGCCATCGCATCGGGGGAACTGGATGCATCCCGGTGGGAGAGTTATCAAAAGCTCAGTGAAGAAGCTGTGGACAAGACAGAAATGCTCCGCCGGAAGCAGGAATGGAGCAAAGGGGTTGCGAAATTTACAAGACAAAGAAATAAGGAGATCTGGTAATATGAGAATCATCAAATCTATGGAAGAAAAATATCTGCTTCCCTCTCTGGACCTGGTGGAAACGGTCTTTACGGAGCACTCCGATGCAGAAGAAGGCAAGCTGGTCCGTTCTTTGGTGGAAGAAATCCGGGCCAAGCGGTTTTACCTGCCGGAACTGGAACTGATCATGGTGGAAAGCGATACCGACGAGGTCATCGGCTACGTGAATTTTGCCCGGTTCCATCTGGATGGAAAATATGAAAACGAACTGCTGCTTTTGTCCCCTGTGGCTGTGAAAACCCAGCTCCAGCGGCAGCATATTTCCAAGACACTGATCGAATACGGCTTTGAGAAAGCCGCTGCCCTGGGCTATCGGGTGGTCATTGTGGAGGGCAATCCCATGAACTACCGCAGTCGGGGATTCGTGACTTCCGCAGACTTTGGCATCACCGCCCACGAATCCGTGGGTCTGCCCGCCCCGGAATGCCTGATGGTGAAGGAATTGGTTCCCGGCGGACTGAATGGAATCCAGGGCCAGGTTTGCTATGCCGATTACGACTGCCTGAGATAAAGAAAGGAGCCGGGAATTTTCCCGGCTCCTGTTTTATCTGTGAATATACATCCTTGTCATATCCGGTTCCCCATCGCCCTGAACCATGCACAGGAATTCCCAGCCATACCGCTCATAAAAACCGGTATGGTCGGTGACCAGATAGGCAGGGGAAATGCCCTTGGACCGCAGGTCCGCAACGGCCATGTCAAGCAGCTTGCCGGCGATACCTAAGCAGCGGTGGCTTTCTTCCGTATACACGGCGCAGACATTGGGGGTCAGATCGGGCCGGTCGTGGAAGTCGTTTTCGATCACACCCAGACCGCCAACGATTTTGTTGCCGTCCAGACAAAGGAACCAGCCCAATTCGGTTTCCTGCTTCAGATAGGACTCCATGCAGGCCAGATAGGCTTCTGTGGGAACACCCCACTTGCTGTGAAACCATTCTGCGGCGGTCTGCATCAGTTCGGGGTTTTCGCGTAATGTAATGTACTGAAAGTCTTTCATGGAAAGCACCATCCTTTTTTTGATTTTCCTTATTTTACCATAAAAAAGAAATTTACGCTATCCCCATATATTTTTACGAAGGAAAAATTCCTGGACAAAGATTTTTCTGAAAAATTTATGCGATTGCAAATATTGCCGGTTTGCCGTATGATAGGAGGAAATCCCGAAAAAGGAGGATTGCGACTTGATTCGTTATGTAATGGCTGCATAAGCGTTGGCTATGCAAGAATAACAGAATACGGACTTTGTATAGCCGATGCTTTCCTTATGCAGAAAATTTGATAAGGAGGCAGCCGTGAGCTATATAAAAGCAGAAGATATCCTGCCGGAGGAGTTGGTCCGGAGAATTCAGGAGTATGCCGACGGTGTGTACATCTACATCCCCCGCAAGCCGGGCAACCGGCACAAATGGGGTCAGGAAACGGACTACAAAGCGGAGCTGAAAATCCGCAATGCCCATATTTGCAAAGACTATGCAGCAGGTGAAAGTGTTCCTGCGTTGAGCAGAAAATACCACCTGTCCGAAAAGAGCATCCGCAGGATTCTGCAAAATCCATAAACCAAGAGCCGGGAAAACTCCCGGCTCTGTTTTTATATAGAAAAAAGGACATTTTCTAAAGAAAATGTCCCGTTTGGTGCGGATGACAGGACTCGACTTGCATTTTCTTATCCGTTGGGAAAGAGAATTATGGTGTTGCCGCCGTCGAGCCGTCGGCAAGCAGATGTCCACCGGACATCTCCATTTGATCGGTTCGAGTCCTTTTTTTTCGCAATAAAAATGACACCCCGAAGGGTGCCATTTTTATTGGTGCGGATGACAGGACTCGAACCTGCACGCTCGCGCGTTGGAACCTAAATCCAATGAGTCTACCAATTCCACCACATCCGCATACACCATTATTTTATCATGGCTGAATTGGCTTGTCAACGGGATTGTTGTTATGACCAGCCCATAAAAAAACCGTGCTGAAATTTCAGCACGGTTTTTGAAATTGAATTAGCCGTTCATTTCCTTCAGAGCGTCGCGGCGGGAGAAGTTTGCACGGCCCTTCTCGTCGAAGCCCATGAACTTGACCCAGGTGTAGTCGCCCAGGTTCAGGACGTCTTCAACCTTTTCCACACGGCGGTTCTCCAGCTTGGAGATGTGCACCATGCCGTCGTGGCCGGGAGCGATCTCAACGAAGGCGCCGATGGGCAGGATGCGGACAACCTTGCCGTAGTACAGCTTGCCAACCTCGGGAACGAAGCAGATATCGTCCACCATCTTCTTGGCAGCGTAGGCAGCGGCGGAGTCAACAGCGGAGATGAACACGGAGCCATCGTCCTCGATGTCAACCTTGGCACCGGTGTCGGCGCAGATCTTCTGGATGGTCTTGCCGCCGGAGCCGATGACCTCACGGATCTTCTCAACGGGGATCTTCATGGAGATCATCTTGGGTGCGTACTCAGAAACCTCAGC
>JAZRLK010000069.1:0-73738 GCA_045646805.1 Faecousia sp. | reverse complement strand
CTTCACGCCCTCCAGACCGTCCGAGGGCTTGAGCATTTTGATGGCGCTCATGTTCTCACTACCGAAGCCCTTAGGGCCCACGGTGATGGTCACCCGGTCGCCGGGGACGATGTCCGTGTGGATCATGGCGGGGGTATTGTCGCCGGTATTGCCCCGGCGGATGGGGTCCGCCACCACGCTCTTGCGGAGATACCCCTCGCCGTAGCCCTTCCGCACGCCCTCGTGGACGGCATCATAGAGATTTCCTCCCACGAAATGGACCTCCTGGCCCACCTCCAGAAAGACGCAGGCCATACCCGTATCCTGGCAGATGGGGACATTTTCCCTGTCAGCAATGGCATAATTTTCAATGATCTTATCCAAAACACTTTGGGCAAACGCGCTGTCTTCACAGGCACGGCAGCTTTCAATGGCGCATTTCACATCTCCGGGCAGGTGGTAGTTTGCTTCTATGCAAAGCCGCTCCACCGCATCGGTGATGGCAGAAACAGGAATCTCACGCATTTTTCAGCGCCTCCTATCGTAAAAAATTTAAAAAACAATACCAATAATTTGGCAAGCCAGTACGATCAGCACCAGCGCAATGGGATAGGTGGATGCATAAGCACCGGCAACATCGTCGGTCTCAGCTACGGCAATCAGCGTACCCAGCGCAGGGGTGGAAGTCATACCGCCGGTAATCGAGCCCAAAGTATTGAGCAGCGGAAGCTTGCAGATCTTCCGGGCGAAAATATAGCCAACCACCATAGGAATGATGGTAATGACAACGCCTGCAACAAAACCGTAGAGCACAATCATCATACCGTACTGGGAATTTTGAATCTGCTCCACCAGCTGCACGCCGCCTTCCACACCTGCACCCAGCAGGAACAGGACAAGACCAAATTCCCGGAAGATTTTCAGAACCTGGGTGTTAACACGCATATTCATAGGTCCGATATGACCGAAATGGGCAAGAATCAGCGCCATAATCAGCGGACCGCCGGTCATACCCAAAGAGAAGCAGGAGCCTTCATAGCCTGCGGAGGTCAGGGGAATCTTCACCGAACCCAGCAGCAAACCAAAAACCACCGCCACACCAAAAGCAGCCAAACCGAAGCCATCGATATCAAAACGCTTTTTGGCAGACTTTTCCTCTGCAGGCATATCACAGGCATCTGCTGCAGCTTCTGCATCAACCGCCTTTTGGGTCTTGGTGCCGCTGGAGATCAGCGCCCGTTCCGCATGCATATCTGCTTTCAGTATCTTAGGCATAATCTGCACAAACAGCACAACGCCTACCACGCCGAAGGGGTAGGAAATTGCCTGACCCAGAGACACCATCGCCGCATTCTCCCCTGCAATTTCTTTTGCAGCGGAAAATGCCGGTGTAGAAGTCAGCGCACCGGACAGAACACCGCTGGCAAAGGCAGAGCCGATGCCGGGAATCATAGCAAAAACCGCCGCTGCCGCTGCGCCCACAATAATAATGATTGCGCCCATAGGCAGATAGGTTTTGGCGTTCTTTTTCAGGTCACGGAAGAAATTCGGACCTGCAATCGATCCCACAGCTGTTACAAACAGCACAAGACCGATGTCGCCAATAAAACCGTATTGGTCCATAGCCGGTGCGGATGCATCGGCTATGGAAAATTTGGAAAGAACGGGGATATTGGCAAGACCCGGCAAAGTGAACAGATAGCCAAACAGCAGTGCCGTTAAGAACACACCGGCTGTTCCTAAGCAGACGCCCTTAACGGAAATTCTGCCCAGGCAATAGCCTAAAAATGTGATGAAGAATGCTCCCATCAGCACAACTGCTGCTGCGCCGGGATTGATGATATTTGCGATAAAATCCATAACGGATAAACATCTCCCTTACCGTTCGTGACGGGCATATTTCGGCAGCAGCAGGGGGGAAACACCTTCCTGCGCAATGCCTGCCTGTTTCAGTTCTTCTGCATAGGCTGTAATATGATCCAGGTTCATTTCACCCAGCTCCACTTCTTTTGCCTTCTTTGCGGCAGCCTTACCGGCATTGCGGCCAAAGACGATAATATCCAAAAGGCTGTTGCCCATCAGACGGTTTCTGCCGTGGATACCGCCAACGGCTTCACCGGCAACCAGCAGGTTGGGAATAGCCTTGGTGTAGCCCTCGCCGCCGATTTCCAGACCGCCGTTTTGGTAGTGCAGGGTGGGATATACCAGAATGGGGAGTTTTCTCATATCAATGCCGTAGTTTAAGTACATACGGAACATTGCAGGGATTCTCTTTTCGATCGTTCCCTCACCGCCCAAGATCTCAATCATCGGGGTATCCAGCCATACGCCGCTGCCTAAAGGCGTATCTACGCCCTTGCCATCCGCACATTCGCGAATGATGGCAGATGCGGAAACGTCTCTTGTTTCCAGAGGATGGGCATAGGCCTCACCATCTTTGTTCACCAACATAGCACCCAAAGAACGAACCTTCTCTGTAACCAGTGCGCCGAAGATCTGGCTGGGGTAAGCAACGCCGGTGGGGTGATACTGGATGGTATCCTGGTACAGCAGCGGTGCGCCTGCACGGTAGCCTAAAATCAAGCCGTCGGCAGTTGCGCCGTAATGGTTGGAGGTGGGGAAATTCTGATAGTGCAGACGGCCTGCGCCGCCGGTGGCAATGATGACAGTCTTTGCACGGGCAACCAGATAATCACCGGTTTCCATATTCAGCAGAACCGCACCGGCAACCTGACCCTTATCGTCCTTAATCAGCTCCACAGCAGAGGTAAACTCCACCACAGGAATCTTTCGATTGATCACTTCGTCACGGACAGTGCGCATAATTTCTGCGCCGGAATAGTCCTTACAGGCGTGCATACGCTTCCGGGAAGTGCCGCCGCCGTGGGTTGTGACCATTCTGCCGTCTTCGTCCTTATCAAACATAACGCCCAGGTCGTTCAGCCAACGAATGGCATCGGGGGCTTCCATAACCAGCCGCCGCAGCAATTCCGGACGGGCAGCAAAGTGTCCGCCGCCAAAGGCATCCAGATAATGCTGCACAGGAGAGTCATTTTCCTTATCCGCAGCCTGAATGCCGCCTTCTGCCATCATAGTATTGGCATCGCCAATGCGAAGCTTGGTGACCACCATAACATTGGCACCGGCCTCGTGGGCTTCAATGGCAGCAGAAGCACCGGCTCCGCCGCCGCCGATGACCAGAACATCCACATCATAGTCGATTTTGGAAAGATCGATTTCTTCCCCCAGCAGACGGCTGTTGGAATGGAGCAAATCGGTCAGTTCCACAGGGGCTTTCTGACCCTTGTTGGGTCCGATTTTGATTTCCTTAAAGCCTTCGGGACGGAAATCGGGGTGGTAAGCTTTCAAAAGCTCACTTTTTTCCTCCGCAGTCATCCGGCGGGGTTCTGTTTTCATTCTTTCTGCACGGGTGGCTTCCACTTTCTTAATGGATTCCATCATGGATTCTGTAAACATTTCGTCCCCTCCTTACTTTTCAATATCCCGATGGTTGTAAAGCTCTTGCATTTCGGTAATAGGCTTTTGCATAATCGCCTCTATCAGCTCATCATATGCGCCGGAATTGATTTCCTCCACCCGGTTTGCAAGATGCTCCGATTTGGGAGCAATATACTTGCCGGTCAGACGGCGAGCCAGCAAACCTACCATAGGATGGCTGATTCCGGCAGGACACCGCACAGAGCAGCAGCCGCAGCCTACGCAGTCAAAAGATTCTTCTGCGCACTTTTCTAATTCGCCCCGCTGGGCATAGGCAATGTACTGCATAACATTCAGGCTCTGGGTACAGGCCTTGGTGCAGGCATTGCAGCCGATGCAGGCATAGATTTCCGGATACAGCTCCATCATAACCCGCTGGTCTGCCTTCAGTTCCTCAATGGAGTATGTACGCTTATCCGTGGGGAAGAAGGGAATGGATGCAACATACATCCCCTCCTGCACCTGGGTTTGGCAGGCAAGGCAAGTCTTGAGTTCATTTTTTCCCTTGATGCGGTAGATGGTAGCGCAAGCACCGCAGAAGCCGTGACGGCAGCCGCAGCCCCGGGTCAGGGTATAGCCTGCATATTCCATAGCGGTCATAATGGTCAGATCGCCGGGAACGGAATATTTCTTACCGTAAAAATAGACATTTACCATATTCTTTTCCATTTGGCATTGTCCTCCTTAGAAGTAACCGATGATTAAATCGGCAAGAATGAGTGGCGAAAGATTTTGACCCAAATTAAAATTCAGAAAACGAAGGAATACTTTGTGTATTTCGAGTTTTATGAACTGAAAAGTTGGGGCAAAAGATTCGCCAATAACCGCAGACGATTTAAGCAGCGGTTACTTAATATTCATTGGGCAGTGCGTCCACCTGGTCGAAGCGGAACACCGGGCCGTCTTTGCAAACATATTTGGTGCCGATATTGCACCGGCCGCACTTGCCCACGCCGCACTTCATCCGAAGCTCCAGCGTGGTATAGACCTGCTCCATAGCAAAGCCCATTTCCTTCAGACCCTGCAAGCAGAATTTGATCATAATGGGAGGTCCGCACAAAATGGCGGTACGGTTGGTATCAAAGGCCAGCTCCTGCAAGTAGGAAGGCACAAATCCCACATGGCCATCCCAGCCCTCCTGGGGGCGGTCGATGGTCAGATGGACATTGACGCCGGGGATTTTAGACCAAACTTCCTCGATCTCCTTGCGCTGCACCAGATCATCGGCAGAACGGGAGCCGTAAACAATATCAATTTCGCCGTAATTGTCCCGGTTGTCCAGGCAGTAGTTGATCACACTGCGCAGCGGTGCCAAGGCAATACCGCCGGCAATAAACAGCAGATTTTTGCCCTTCAGATCCTCTTCCACCGGGAAATTGTTGCCGTAAGGTCCGCGCACCAAAATTTCGTCGCCTGCTTTCAGAGAATGCAGATACTCTGTCAGTACGCCGCAGCGCTTGATAGAAAATTCCTGATAGAGCTTGTTGGTGGGAGAGGATGTAATGGAGAACATCGCCTCGCCCACGCCCGGAGCGCAAACCATCGCGCACTGACCGGGCAGATGCTCAAACAGCTTACCGCCGGCGGGTGCTTCCACCCGGAAGGTCTTCACATCCGGGGTTTCCGTGCGGATATCGGTGATGATGCCCACCTGGGGAATCAAGGTATCCCGCATAAAGCCGGGATTATACTTACATTCGTGCATAGGCTCCTGCATCATACACCCTCCTTTTCAAAGGCCTTGATGACCTTGACGATATTTAAGTGGCTGGGGCATTTATCCACGCACCGTCCGCAGCCAACGCAGGAGAACATCCCGTTGTTATTGGCAGGGAAATAGGCCAGCTTGTGCATAAAGCGCTGGCGGAACCGCTGCATCTGGCTGGTGCGGTTGTTGCCGTGGGCCATCATGGTAAAATCTGAGTACATACAGCTGTCCCAGCAGCGGTAACGCTGCACCCCGGCGCTTGTGGTATAGTCTTTGATATCGTAGCACTGGCAGGTGGGACAAACAAAAGTACAAGTGCCGCAAGCCAGACAAGGGCTGTAAAGCTGCTCCCACAAAGGAGAATCGAAATTCTTGTCTGCAGCAGCTGCGCCCCATTTTTCCAAAGACAGATTGGAGTAAGGCAGTCTTTCTACGATGGTGCGGATTTTTACCTTTTCCTCCGCAACAGCAGCATCCTCTGCTTCTTCCAGCAGACCGCTGAGCGATTGGGTCAGTGCGTTACCCTTTTGGGTCTTGGATTCCCAGTACAGGGTATCTCCCACCAGCCAGGTGACCACATCACCGGCAGGCTCGGCGCAATCTACACCGAAAACCTTGCAGAAGCAGGAAGTTTCCGGTCTGCCGCAGGCCAAAGATACGATCGTACCCATTTGCCGACGGGCAGCATAGTAGCCATCCACCGGGTCGGACAAAAATACTTTATCCAGCACTTCCATACCCTTTACATCGCAGCCCCGGATGCCAAATACCACAAAGGGCTTTTCTCTCAGAGCTTCGCCCTGAATTTCCAGCTTGCCATCCTGACGGCGAACCTGGTACAGGCTCTCGCTCTGGGGGAAGAAGATATCCTTGGCGGACTTCACAGTTTTCAGGGTTTTGATATCCACATCGGCATTTTCTGTCCAAAGGCCGAAATTGGTCTGCCCGGCAGTTTTCACCGGCAAAAACAGATCGTTATTTTCCGCAATGGCAGTATAAAGGGCACTTAAATTATCCACTGAAATTTTATACATAACCCTTACCCCCTGCCTACGCCCGGCTCGGCGTCACCTGTTGTAAAGCTGGTCAGCGGTGCGGGACATTCCAGATCGCTGCCTGCCTGGTACTCACCGTAAAGGGCATTGATATCTTTTATGAATTTGCGGTTAAAAAGGTGCAGCGGAATCCCCTGGGGGCAGACACGGCTGCATTCACCGCAGTCGGTACACCGGCCTGCCACGTGGAAGGCACGGATAATATGGAACATTTTTTCCTCAAAAGAAGTGGTATTTGCCTTCTGCTCCGAATCAAAGGCGGTGCTGTCAAACACGCACTTGCGGCAGGAGCAGGCAGGACACACATTCCGGCAGGCGTTGCAGCGGATGCACTTACTCAGCTCTGCCTGGAAATAGGCAAACTTCTCTTCCGGGCTCATTGCCTCAATGCGCGCCACCTCTGCAAACCGGTCTGCATCCACCGTATCGGCAGATTCGCCCAGCAGTTCATCGTAAACCACGTGCTCTTTGCCCTTGCAAACATGGCAGCGTTCCAGCATAGCGTCCTTATAGGGCATACTTTCTGTGCCGTAGAGGGTTTCCACAGTCAGGATTTCCTGCGCATCGGGGTACTCTGCGCCGGAAACCTTCAAAACGCCGTCAAAGGGGATCTTGCTGATTGCCAGCTTCCCCTTGCAGCCTACACCGATGATGTAGGCCTTTTCCCGGTCTACCCGATGCTCACGCAAAAGCTGATTATAGCTATAGCTGTCACAGGGCTTCAAAAAGACAAGGGTTTTTCCTTCCTTTTTCCCTGCTTCGATCATATACTTGCTTAAATTTGCGCCGCAGAATCCGTTATAAATGAAATTTTCCAGGCTATCCGCAGTTTCAAAGAATGCGGGCTCTGCGTCAAATTCCTGCTCGCCCTTCTTCCAGCCCAAAACACGGGCCACTTCGCCGCTTTCCAAAAGCTGTTTGGCTCTTAAAATCAATTCTTGCATCGCAGATCCCCCAATCTCACATTCGGGCCCAAAGCACGAACTTTTTCCACAAAGCTATTCATGGTTTCGGAGAACTTGACACCTTCTGCGGCAGATACCCATTCCACCCGGGTGCGTCCCTCTTCCACGCCCAGATAATCCAGCATAGAAAACAGCAGGGTCATCCGGCGGCGGGCATAATAGTTGCCGGTGGAATAATGGCAGTCGCCGGGGTGGCAGCCGCAGAGGATCACGCCGTCTGCGCCCTTTTCAAAGGCACGGAGGATAAACATAGGGTTAACCCGGCAAGAGCAGGGAACCTTGATGATCTTCACATCCGCAGGATAGGCCAGGCGGCTGGAGCCTGCTAAGTCTGCGCCTGCATAGCTGCACCAGTTGCAGCAAAAGGCAACGATGGTGGGTTTCCAATTTTCAGTTACCGGCATATTGCATCCACCTCCGCAATGAGTTGTCTGTTAGAGAAGCCCTGCAGGTCCATAGCGCCGCTGGGACAGGTTACGGTACAAGCGCCGCAGCCCTGGCACAAAGCGGAATTAACAACCGCAATACGGCGATCCTCCCGGATGCCGTGGTCGTTGACCTGACGGGTTTCATAAGAAATAGCGCCATAGGGGCAAACGCAGGCGCACTGGCTGCAGCCGTTGCAGCGCAGTTCATCTGCCTTAGCGGTGCAGGGGTTGGTTTTCAGCTTATCCTTAGCCAAAAGACCGATGACCTTCACTGCTGCCGCACCTGCCTGGGCCACGGTTTCGGGAATATCCTTAGGACCCTGGCACACGCCGGACAGGAATACACCGGCGGTGGGAGACTCCACAGGGCGCAGCTTGGGATGGGCTTCTGTCAGGAAGTTGTTGGTATCGATAGAAGCGGTGAGCATCGTTGCGATTTTGCGCACATCGGGGTTGGGCTCAATGGCGGTAGCCAGCACCACCATATCCGCTTTTTTCAGAATCTGCTTATTTTCCAGCAGGTCCACGCCGTGAACCAGCAGACTGCCGTCGGGCTGGGGCGCAACCTTGCCTACCTGACCCTTAATATAATTGACACCGTAATCCTCCACAGCCCGGCGGTAGAACTCGTCAAAGTTTTTACCGGGGGTACGGACATCAATATAGAACACGGTCACATTGGTATCGGGGTACTTGTCCCGGATCAGCATAGCGTGCTTTGCGGTGTACATACAGCAGATTTTAGAGCAATAAGGCTTGCCCCGATCGTCGGAGCACCGGCTTCCTACACACTGAATGAACACGATCTCCTTGGGAGCTTTTCCGTCGGACAGCCGTTCCAAATGACCCTTGGTAGGACCGGCGGCGTTCATAATCCGCTCCAGCTCCAGGGATGTGATCACATCCTTGCTTTCGTTATAAGCATACTCGCCGTACTTATCCAGCTTAATGGTATCAAAGCCGGTTGCCACCACGATGGCACCGTACTGTTCGGTGATAATTTCGTCCTGCTGGGTATAGTCGATAGCACCGGCCTGGCAGAACTTCTCGCAAATGCCGCACTTTCCGGTTTTCAGCTTGATACAAGCCGTTGCGTCGATCACCGGCACATTGGGAATGGCCTGGGCAAAAGGGGTATAGATAGCGCTGCGGTTATTCAGCCCCCGGTTAAATTCGTTCAGAGATTTCTTGGAGGGGCATTTTTCCTGACAAATGCCGCAGCCGGTACATTTGTCCATATTCACGTAGCGAGCCTTTTTCCGGATATCCACCGTGAAATTGCCCACAAAGCCGGAAACCTTTTCCACTTCCGACCAGGTATGTATGGTAATATTTTCGTGACTGGCTGCTTCCACCATCTTGGGAGTCAGAATACAGGCGGAGCAGTCCAGTGTGGGGAAGGTTTTATCCAGCTGGCTCATTCTGCCGCCAATGGAAGGCTCTTTCTCCACAATATCCACCTGATAACCGGCATCGGCAATATCCAGCGCCGTCTGAATACCGGCAATACCGCCGCCGATAACCAGTGCCCGCTTGGTAACCGCACTCTCACCTGCCTGCAAAGGCGTGTTCAGATGCACCTTAGCAACTGCCGCACGCATCAAAATGACCGCCTTCTCGGTGGCTTCTGCCATATCCTTATGAATCCAGGAGCAATGCTCACGGATGTTGGCAATCTCCACCAGATAGGGATTCAGCCCATTCTTTTCCGCGCATTTGCGGAAGGTTGCCTCGTGCATCCGGGGTGAGCAGGAGCAAACCACCATTCCCGTCAGATTGTGCTCCCGAATGGCCTCGGCAATGCGGACCTGACCGGCCTCGCTGCACATATAGGGGTAATCCTCTGCGTGGACAACGCCCTGCTCCTGCAAAGCCAGCTCCACAACTTTTTTTACATCCACCGTAGCAGCAATGTTGCTGCCGCAGTGGCAAACAAATACACCAATTCTACGCATAGCTTACCTCCGGTATTTTCTAAATGCGCTCATCAACAGCTGCTGCGGCGTTTCCTCGTCCAAAAGGGCCGGGATTTCATCCGCAGACAATCCTTCCTGCCCTCGCTGACGGATCAGAATCTGCCGGGCAGCGTCGATGACTTTGCCGGGCTGAACATTCCGGGGACACCGTTCAATACAGGCAAAGCAGCTCAGGCATTTCCAGGCAGACCGGGAGTTTGCCAAAGCCTCCACATCATCGTTTATCACATAGGTCACAAACTGATGGGGCTTAATGTCCATTTCGTTGAAGGACGGGCAGGATGCAGAGCATTTGCCGCACTTCATACATTTTAAGGGGTTCACACCGCTGATAACGGTAATTTCCTCTTTCTTATTCATTCCTGCGCCTCCTTAATACCCAGCGCCTCTGCCAAAAGCTCCGTGAAGTAGACGATGGGCAGATCGCCGTTGGCGTTTAGATTGTATTTGCACAGCGGGCAGGCTGTTACCAGACAATCTGCCTGGAATCCTGCGGCGCTTTGGGTAATCTTCCTGCAAAGAGCAGCGGATTTTTCCTTATCTTTGATGGATATGTAGCCGCCGCAGCATTCATTCCGGTAGGGATAGATCACCGGCTCTGCCCCCAATGCCCGGATAAAATCCTCCATAATGGTGGGGCTTTCCGGATCGTCAAAAGCCATCACACTACTGGGGCGCAGCAGCAGGCAGCCATAGTAGGCACCGATCTTCCGCCCGGTCAGAGGGTTGACCACCTGCTTTTTCAGTTCCTCAAAGCCAATTTTATCCCGCAAAACTTCCAGATAATGCAAAACCTGGGTTTCGCCTGTATAGGGCTCAGGCAGCGCCATATAATTGTTGGCACGGGTCTGAATATCGGTAACGTTAGCCATATCATCGTTAACTCTTTTCAGCACGTGGTAGCAAGCTGAACATACCGCCACCAGATCCTGCCCTTTTTCCTTTGCGTCGTTCAGCGCACGGACAGAGGGCAGCTTACTGGCAATTTCATCAGAGCCCAGCGGATATACACCACCGCAGCACTGCCAGTCGGTCAGCTCCTCCAGGGAAAATCCCAGCTTTTCGGCACAGGCTCTTGCATAGTCATCCAGCTCTTTTGCTTTATTGCGCAAGGTGCAGCCCGGAAAATAACTGTACTTCATAATCACATACCCCACATTCCTAAACAGATACTTTTTTATTGATATAAATTTAGAGATATATTATAGCACACTTTTTTCCCGGTTTCAATAATCGTAATATATAAAGATATCCACAAATTATATAAATCAACTGTACAAATTATTACCACCAAGAATAAAACAAAAATAACCCCATCAAAGGAAGTCAATGGTCCATCACAAAAAGATTCCCCCAAATCGGCGTTCTTGCCGATTTGGGGGTCCTTTTTATTCCATAATCGTTCCGTCGGGATGGAACAGGGGCAGCTTTTCCAGATAGATCAGGTCTGCCCGATCCTGGGCATCGCCCTCTGCCAGAACTGCCATTTTGCCAACGATCTGACCACCGGCTTTTTCTACCAGCGCTTCCAGCGCCAGCAGGCTTTCACCTGTAGAGATCACATCGTCCACGATGAGGATCCGCTTGCCTTTGATCAGCTCTGCATCGGCAGTATCTAAGTACAATGTCTGCTCCTTGGCGGTGGTGATCGATTTCACAGAAGATTCAAACACGCCGGTCATATACAGCTTAGGAGCCTTCCGGGCAAGGAAATACCGGGGGGCATTGGTCTGCCGGGCCATCTCGTGAGCCAGAGGAATACCCTTTGCCTCGGCTGTAATGATATAATCATATTCGGGGGCTTTCTTCAGCAGCTCCCGGGCACAGGCAACAGTCAGCTCCTGGTCGCCGAAAATTACAAAGCCGGCAATGTATAAAGAATCGGTAACCTTGCAGATCGGCAGTTCACGCCACAAGCCTGCCACATTCATACGGTAAACCATAAAAAACTCTCCTTTTTAAAAATACATTCCTATTATACATAGGGCATTTTAAATGTCAACGATTAGAAAACAATTTTTTGATTTTTAATTCATTGTTCCCTGGCTTCGCTCAAACAGCTGCCGGATTCGCCGCCGCAGAGCTTTGCTTTCGGGGGTATCGGCAGTTCCCATAGTATCGATCCAGGTAACCGATGCCTGCTGCGCCAGCTTCAAGGTTGCCAAATCGCAATTTAAGCTTGCCACACGGAACACTGGCAGACCGGACTGACGGCTGCCGAAAAAATCACCGGGACCACGCAAGGCCAAATCCTCCTCTGCGATTTTAAATCCGTCGGTGGTTTTGCATAAAGCTTTCAACCGGGCATTGGTTTCGGGGTTTTTATTCTGGCTGATCAGCACGCAGTAGCTTTTATCTTTGCCTCTGCCTACTCTGCCCCGGAGCTGGTGCAGCTGAGAAAGACCGAAGCGGTCGGCATCCTCGATCACCATCAAGGTGGCATTGGGAACATCCACACCCACCTCGATCACCGTGGTGGAAACTAAAATATCTGCCTCTGCCGCAGCAAACCGTTTCATCACTTCTTCTTTTTGCGCGCCCTTCATCTGCCCATGGAGCATGGCAACACGCAGATCAGGAAATACCCTCTGCTGCAAAGTCTCCGCCCAGGTTTCGGCAGCTTTCAGGTTTAGCTCCTCCCCTTCCTCCACCGCAGGGCAGACCACATAGCATTGGTGGCCTTGCTCCACCTGCTTGCGGATGAAGGCATTGAGCCTTGCCCGGTAGCTCTCTGTTACCAGGAAGGTATCCACCGGCTCTCTGCCGGGAGGCAATTCATCGATAACAGATACTTCCAAATCGCCGTAAAGCAGCAGGGCAAGCGTTCTGGGAATGGGCGTTGCGGACATCACCAAAAGATGGGGGTCCTGCCCCTTGGCAGAAAGAGCCGCTCGCTGACCTACGCCAAAGCGGTGCTGCTCATCCGCGATCACCAGCCCCAGCCTGGAAAACACCGTGCTTTCCGACAGCAGTGCGTGGGTTCCGATAATCAGATTGGCGGTTCCGTTTTCAATTTCTTCTCTGGATAATTTCTTCTGCTTAGGGGTCATAGAGCCGGTAAGCAGGCAGGTGTTGACTCCCAAGGGAGACAGCAATTTGGACAAGGATGCATAATGCTGCTCTGCCAGAATCTCCGTAGGCGCCATCAGAGCCGCCTGGTAGCCGTTGCAAACCGCCAGCCACGCAGCAGCAGCCGCAACCATTGTCTTGCCGCTTCCCACATCGCCCTGCACCAGGCGGTTCATAGGCGCACCCTTTTTCAGATCTGCGACGATCTCTGCAATGGCGCGACTTTGAGCGCCCGTAAGACAAAAAGGCAGTCGCTGATAAAAAGGTGCAAGGTCCGTATTGGCATAGGGGGCCGTCTTTTTCTGCGCCCGGGATGCCCGCATCAGGGCAAGTCCTGCGGAAAAGACGAAAAATTCTTCAAAAATCAGCCGTTTTCTTGCCTGCTGCGCCTGCTCCATAGATTCCGGCTGATGAATAGCGATATAGGCAAGATGGGCAGGCAGAATGCCGTATTCTTCCAAAACCTGAGGCGGCAAAATCTCCTCCGGCGGATCGCAGAGCATCAAAGCCTGCTGAACCGCCTTGATGATGGCGCTGTTGGAAAGGCCGGCGGTCAGCGGATAGATCGGCAGCACCCGGCGGGTCATCACAGGCTCGCTCCCCACCGCTTCAAAAACCGGGGATGTTACCTGGTAGCCGGCGTAATCCCCTGCCAGTGTGCCGTAGAAAATATATTCATTGCCGTATTGCAGGTGGTCTGTTGTAAACTTCTGATTGAAGAACACCAGTTTCACACGGCCGCTGTGGTCTGCCACCTGCACACGGGTAATATCCAGCCCCTTGCGGATATGATGGGTCTGGGGCGATTGCATCACCACCGCCTTAAAACAGGCCGGTTTATCCACCTCCAGCTGAGAAATGGGCACAAATCGGGTGCGGTCCTCATAGGCCCGGGGGAAATGGCAGATCAGATCCTCCAATGTGTAGATGTTTAACGCCGCAAATTGCTTCGCTTTGGTAGGCCCTATACCTTTTAATATAGTAATCGGGTCTGTCAGCCGTGCCATGGAACCACCTCCCTGTTTTTCTTATATTATAGTAACTGACTAACCAATTCGCAAGTATGAATCTACATTCGGTGGGTGTAGGGGCGGATATCATCCGCCCGCTTTGTGTATTTCGAGTGGGCGACTAATAGTCGCCCCTACGGATTCTACCGATAGATTTGCATATTTCGTAACACGCCCACTTAATGAAAAAACTCCCTCTCAACTTTCCCAAAAAAGCAGAAAGTTCAGAAGGAGATATTTTCAGAGAAATTAGGCCAGCTTGTTCAGACGCAGGGTCATGCTGCTCTTCTTGCGGGCAGCAGTATTCTTGTGCAGAATACCCTTGTTCACAGCCTTGTCGACCAGAACGACAGCGCTGGTGTAAGCTTCGGTAGCAGCAGCCTTGTCGCCGGATTCCAGAGCAGCGTCGTACTTCTTAATAGCAGTCTTCAGCTCGGACTTGTCAGCCTTGTTCTTCTCATAAGCAATCTTGGAACGGATAACATCCTTCTTAGAGGACTTAATGTTGGGCATGGTCACACCTCCTATTCTGCGTATTATGCTCATGCGTTTACCCATTATACCCTGTCTTGCTCGTAAAATCAATACCTTTTTCAATATTTTTCTTGTCAAGCACAAATTTTTTCAAGCATTGATCCGTATGGGCAAAATGATTATTGCCCAAAAAATTGGGAAACAGAAAAAAATAACATCATTTTTTATGTTAACCAAAATAAATATTATGCGATATTTTTACCCCTGTGGAAAAACCTGTGGAAACTGTTAAAAACTCAAAGTTATCAACAGATTTAACGGATTTTTCCCCAGATGGGGAATTTTGAAAATCCCGGTTTTTTCCTCTTTTTTACCACAAAAGTATTTGTTTTTTCGTGTTATGTTTCCATAAATTTCCCGTCAGAATCCTTCCCATTTTACGGGGAAATGTTGACAAATCTGTTAATCCGTCATCTGTTCGCACCGCTTTTTCGCCGGTTGCAGACAAATTTTTTGTGAAATATATACAAATTCAAATCATATTTTGATTATTTGGCAACCAGGAGTTTTTTCTTTGCTTTATAGATTCTGCGGCTGCGCAAAATACCGCAGGTGATATGGCATCTCCTGCGGTATTTGTTATAGGGGCTACGGTCTGCAGCCGTTTTGATTTAAAAAGCTGACAACCTCTTCCTTTGTAGGAATAGACGGGGCTGCGCCGTTGCGTGTGACCGCAATCGCTGCTGCGGCAGATGCCATTAACAAAACTTCTGTGATACTCTTATTTTCGCTCATACCTGCTATAAAATAGCCGGTAAATGTGTCGCCTGCCGCAGTGGTATCCACAGCCTGCACGGGAAATACGGGCTGATACAACCTGTTTACCCCGTCGCTGTATACGCATCCGTTTTTGCCCAATGTCATCATAATTTCCAATCCGGGATACTTTTTATGGAGAAAGTCCAAACTCTGCCCCACATCCTCCGTGCCGGAAAATCCCGCTGCTTCCACCTCATTGAGAATCAAACAGGAGACCTTTGATAAATCGATTCTTTCAATCTTTTCATTATAGGGCGAGGGATTCAAAATAATCTTCATTCCCTTGCTGTAGGCCTTTTCCACAATCAGCGGAACACTGTTGATTTCATTTTGCAGCAGGAGGATATCCCCCGCCGCAAAATCGCTCAGGACCCGGTCAATCAGTTCCTCCGAGATCATCCCATTGGAACCGGCATACAAAACAATGCTGTTCTCGCCGTCACCGGTGACTTGAATGATGGCATGGCCGTTTTTTTCAGGCACTTCCTGCAGATATTCGATATGGACACCATTTTCCGTCAAGGTGTCTTTCAGAAGTCTGCCATCTTCACCCACACAACCGGCATGAAAGATTTGTGCCCCTGCCTTGGCAACCGCAATAGATTGATTCAGACCCTTTCCTCCGGGGAATATCTCCAGCTTACGGGAAGATGCCGTCTCCCCCGGCACAACAATATGCTCCATAGAATAGACATAATCCAAATTGCAGGAACCAAAGTTTAGAATCTTCATAGCAATCTCCATTTTCTAAAATTTCTTCTGCCCGGCCAGGCAGGGGGCTATGTGTTAAATATAAGCCTCTGCTGCGCACATATAAGCATACATTGCACGCACAGCATCTTTCAGCTCCTGAGAGCTGCTCTGACGATTGTACATTCTGAGAATGTAGTCGATAGGACCGTAGGTGATTGTTAAAGTACCGTCTACCGTTACGCTGTAGCGTTCATCCAGATCTGCAGGAGAGATGCCGCCGATTTCAATGTAGTAAATTCCGTCTTTCAGCGTAGGAATGTAAGTTTCAGAGCCGACAGTAAATGTATGGTTAGCCACATCATCCTTCACGCTGAAGTACAGGCGCACCGCTGTGCGGTCCCGGAATACCAGAGTTGCACCGTAGAAGCTGATATTGGGTGCTTTACCCTCCAGGCTTTGAGCCGGGTATGTTTCCGGTACTTCCGGCAGTTCTGCCACGATACCGTTATCGGCAAGGTTTTCGGTGTTGTAATTGAACAAAACCTGTGCTTTTGCGCCGTAGATCAGCATTGCCTTGACCAGAGCCTTGGTTGTATCGGTATAATCACCGGCAAGAATGGTATCGGCATACTGGCGGATGGAATACTGGTATGTATTGCTTTCATTGCCGTTCTCATCCACCAGCCGCAAGGTGATCGTATCCGTCATCTGTGCCGCTGCCAGAGCCACACTGACACGCTGTCCGTCCACCACATCGGAAAATACTGTTTCATTGCCATTGACGGTAATAATCACATCCGCTTTCTGGGTGCGGACGAACATATCAAAGTTTATGCCGATGCTGTCCTGCAGTACCGGACCCCAGGCATTCACATAACCCACAGGAGTCTCAAATTCTGTTCTCAAAGAAGCATCGTATGCGCCCTGAACAACGGTGAATTGGGGCATCAGCTCGGTGGTTACCTGTCCGTTGCCGTAATCCTTCAGGCTGTATACCAGGTAAACGCTGTCACCGGCTGCCATATGAATCTGCGCATTGATTGCAGCAGTGTTCATAGGTGCTTCCACCGGGTAATCTGCCAGCTGTATCAATTTGCCGGAGGCATCTGCCGTGTACAGGA
Organism: Faecousia sp.; assembly: GCA_045646805.1. Classification (GTDB taxonomy): domain Bacteria; phylum Bacillota; class Clostridia; order Oscillospirales; family Oscillospiraceae; genus Faecousia. Next base: position 56,943 of record JAZRLK010000069.1, on the reverse strand, counting down.
TAAATTCTGAATGGAATGCCCAGATTTCACCCTGAATCTGACCGGGATGGCTCAGCTCCAGCTTAATATTTTCTGTGGCTGTGATTTTCAATACCGTATCACCGGCATCGCCTGCACGCCACTGCCAACGCCATACAGCATTGTCGCCGCCTGCGTTTCCTACAATATCATCGGCACCGCCGCTGCCGTTACCGCCAAACTCTGTAAAGGCATTCAGCTGTCCTGCCACATCACCATACAAATACTGGTAGGTAACGCCTGCTGCTGTAACCGGTGCGCCACCGGCTGCAACCTCAGCGGAAACCATATCGGAATGGCCCAAAACTGTGCTGACAATTACCGGCTCGGTAATCTCAGGCTCCGTTTCCTCCGGCTCGGTTGTGAAATCCGTTCTCAAAGATGCATCATAGGCCTTAGGATCTGCAGTAAAGCGGGGCATCAGTCCGGTAGTTACCTGTCCGTTGCCGTAATCCTTCAGTCCGTATACCAGGTAAACGCTGTCACCGGCTGCCATATGAATCTCTGCGTTCATTGCGGCGGTGTTCATAGGTGCTTCTACCGGATATTCCGCCAGCTGCACCAAAGTGCCGTCTTCATTGGCAGCATAAAGCAGGAATGTGGAATGGAATGCCCAAATATTTTCCACCGGAATGGAATCGAGGTGGCTTAGGGACAGCTTCAGATCTTCTGCAGCTGTGATTTTCAATACCGTATCACCGGCATCGCCTGCACGCCACTGCCAACGCCATACCGCATTGTCGCTGCCTGGGTTGCCCACAATATCATCGGCGCCGCCGCTGCCGTTACCGCTAAATTCGGTAAAAGCATTCAGCTGACCTGCCACATCACCGTACAAATACTGATAGGTTACATTTTCAGCATCAACCGGTGCGCCGCCGGCTGCAACCTGGGCAGAGACCATATCGGTATGTGCCAAAGTGGTTGTAACAACCGGGAAATAAGTTCTCTGAGAAGCATCAAATGCATCCGTGTTCACAGTGACGCGCATATTGGATGCATAGGTAGCACTGTGTTCGTCTGTCTTATGATAGATAATATAGGCTGTATCCCCTGCTTTCAAATGCAGGTGGGTATCATACTGAGCTGTGGTAATGGGCACATTGACTTCCACATTCAGGGTCTTCAAGGTAACCCGAGTGCCTTTTGCATTTTCTACCACATAAGAGATCTGGGTGTTACCAACCCAGGTGCTGGTGGTATCTGCATTCTGCCAAAGGTTCATATACAGATTCTGCTTTGCGGTGATTTTCAGCACAAAGTCTGAGCCGCCTGTGACCTTGATCTGCCAGGGCCAGACGCATACCGGCTGAGAATCGCTTCCCAGCATAGAACCGCTCATAGTTGTAAACTGACTTAATACGCCGTCGCCGAAGAAATCGCCCGTCAGCATGGTGTATTCAATAGAATCTCCAATGGCGGATACAGGCGCACCATTGGCGGCAGCAGCCTGGGAAACCAGATAGCTCTGATCCCAGGTGTCATTGGCGGCAAATACGGGTATGCCGACCATACCGAGCAGCATTGTAAGTACTGTCAGCATTGCCAGGAGCTTGCTTAATACATGAATCCTTTTCATAGTTTTTGCTTCCTCCTATACTTTTTTGTTTTTTATTTGCTCCGGACAGAGCACTGAATTTCAAATACCCTGTCCGGCAGTATCCCTCTTACTCAGAAATTCTCTTCTGAGCACAGCAATTCCAAGCTGCCCTCGCCGCCGGCAGCTGCCTGATAGGCATAGGCGGTCAGCTTGGGCATACCGGGTGTCAGGCGTTCGCCGTTGCAGATGTCCTCCCGTTCCGGGTTGGGATCGGCGAACATACCGAACTGATTGCCGTTATCCACAATGTTATCAAATGCCCGGAAATAATGCATCGTCTCCACAAAGGGCAGCTGACCAGCAACCTCAGTATACAACTGGGTTAAATATTGTGCCGATTGCTCCTGGGTTAAAAATTCATCCCAGCCGCCAAGCTCCGTGAAGTACACCGTTTTGGTTTTTCCTTCATAGCTGCAGGCAATATCATACAGCTTCTGATTCAGCTGAATGAATTCCTCTGCATCAAAAACAACCATATAAGGATGCCAAGCCAATGCCTGGAAATAATCGTCAGGATTGGTGCTTCCCTCGCCGAATTTACCGGACTTGATATTTTCATAAACCTGTTTCAGAAATGCGCCCTCATCCCAGGTTACGAAGCCGCCCATCACAGTGGTAGCATAGGGATTTGCCCGATGGATGCCCCGAGAGCCGTAATAGAACATATCGGTAGAAATATCTGCCATTTCCCGGGCGGTAAAGGTACCGCCCTCAGCATCTACCATAAAATCCTGGTTATTGGTCTCATTGTCAATTTCCCAAACGGTGATCTCAGGAAACAGATCTGCCAGCATATACCAGCCTCTTTCGTAATTGGCGATCCATTCAGCATAATAGGCGCTGTCACGGCCAATTTTGCTGTTTTCGTGGGCAGGTCCGTATTTATTGATATTGCGGTGACTCATACCGATCAGCTGAATATCATATTTTTCGGCTTCGGCGATGATTTCCTTCATCAGCGCCACATTTTCCTCGATCACATTGAAATCTTCATCGATAAACCAGGTCATATGCATCCAGTGGCGTATGGACTTTACGCCAAGATTGGACATCAGTTCAAAGGCCGGTTTATAATGAATCCCGTTTCCCATGCCCTCATAGGCAATATAACAGATGCCGTATAAATTGCTTTGGTTATGTTCAAGCAGATAGGCTTCTGCTGCGTGCAGATAGGTGTACATCGCACAGACAACATCCTTCAGTGTCTGAGAGCTGTCTTTCTGATTGTACATTCTGAGAATATAGTCACGGGGACTGTAGGAAACTGTCAAAGTACCGTCTACGGTTACGCTGTAGCTTTCATCCAGATCCGCAGGAGAGATACCGTCAATTTCAATATAGTACATTCCGTCTTTCCATACAGGAACATAGGTGCGCACACCACTGGTGAATGTATGCGCGGCTACATTGCCGTCCACACGGAAGTACAGGCGCACTGCTGTGCGATCCCGGAACAGCAGGCTGGCGCCGTAGAAGCTGACATTGGCAGCTTTGCCTTCCACAGTCACATCGGGGTACTCTGCCGGTACTTTCAGCTGCTCTACAGCAATACCGGCATCTGCCAGGTTTTCTGTATTATGATTGAAGAAAAGCTGCGCCTTGCCACCGTAACGGAGCATTGCTTTCACCAGCGCCTTGGTCGTATCGTCATAATCACCGGCCAGAATGGTATCTGCATACTGGCGGACAGAATACCGGTATACCTGGCTTTCATTTCCGTTCTTATCAACCAGCTGCACGGAAATCGTATCGGTCATCTGTGCCGCTGCCAGTGCTACACGGATGTGCTGTCCGTCCTTCACATCGGAGAATACAGTTTCAGCGCCGTCAACAGTAACCACAACATCTGCTGTCTGTGTGCGGACGCACATATCAAAGTTGACACCAATGCTGTCTTGCAGCATCAAGCCCCAGTTTTCAACATATCCTACAGGATCCTCGTTGCCAAAATCTGTACGCAGCGCAGGATCGTAATCCTTCTGACATACAGTAAACCAGGGCATAAATTCATTCACCACAATTCCGGTGTGACCTGAATCCATTGCGTAAACTATATAGATGCTGTCACCGGCTGCCATATGAATGGACGTGTTGATCGAATTGGCATTTACCAATGTTTTCACCGGATATTCTGCCAGCTCTTTCAATGTTCCCACTGTATTTTGGGCATACAGCAGGAAGCGGGAATGGAATGCCCAAATACTTGCTTCCGGAACGCCGGACGGGTTGCTCAGATCCAATTTTAAATTCTCTGTTGCCGTGATCCGCAGCACGGTATCGTAGGCTTCGCCTGCACGCCATTGCCAGCGCTGAACTGCATTATTGCCGTCCACATCGCCTACCGCATCATCTGCACCGCCGCTGCCGTTGCCGGCAAAGGTTGTAAATGCATTGAGCTGACCCTTTTCCACATCACCGTACAAATACTGGTATGTGACGCTAGCAGCTGTGACAGATGCGCCCTTTGCTGCGACTTCAGCAGAGACCATATCCGGATGCTGCAGAACATTGGGCTCTGTTACAAAAACAGTTCTCAAAGATGCATCATAGGCTTCCGGATCCGCCGTAAAGATGGGCAGAAGTCCGGCAGTTACCTGTCCGTTGCCGGAGCCTTTCAAGCCGTATACTAAGTAAATACTGTCACCGGCTGCCATATGGATCACGTCGTCAATCCCGGCTGTATTCATCGGGGATTCCACCGGGTATTCTGCCAGCTGCACCAAATGTCCGGCTTCATCTGCGGTATACAGAAGGAATGTAGAATGGAATGCCCAGATTTCCCCCTCCGGAACTATGCTCGGATGGCTCAAAGACAGTTTCAAATCCTTTGTAGCTGTGATTTTTAACAGGGTGTCATAGGCATCGCCTGCACGCCATTGCCAACGCCATACCGCATTATCGCCGTTTGCGTTGCCCACAATGTCATTGGTGCCGCCGCTGCCGTCACCGCTGAACGAAGTAAAAGCATTCAGCTGACCTGCTTCCAGGTCGCCGTACAAATACTGATAGGTTACATTTTCCTCTGCAACAGGCTTACCGCCGGCTGCAACCTGAGCCGAGACCATATCCGTATGGGCCAGAACAGTTGTAACAGAAGGAAATTCTGTTCTCTCGGATGCATCATAGGCTTCCGGATCCGCAGTAAAGATGGGCAGCAGTCCGGCGGTTACCTGTCCGTTTCCGGAACCTGTCAAGCCGTATACCAGGTAAATGCTGTCACCGGCTGCCATATGGATCACATCGTCGATCCCGGCCGTATTCATAGGTGCTTCCACCGCATATTCTGCCAGCTGCACCAAGGTGCCGTATTGATTTGCGGTATAAAGGGTAAATGCAGAATGGAAGGCCCAGATTTCTCCCTCCGGAACCACGCTCGGATGGCTCAAAGACAGTTTCAAATCTTCTGTGGCTGTGATCTTCAATACCGTGTCATAGACATCGCCTGCACGCCACTGCCAACGCCATACCGCATTATCGCCGTTTGCGTTGCCCACAATGTCATTGGTTCCGCCGCTGCCGTTGCCGCTAAATTCGGTAAAAGCATTCAGCTGACCTGCCACATCGCCGTACAAATACTGATAGGTTACATTTTCAGCATCAACCGGTGCGCCGCCGGCTGCAACCTGTGCAGAAACCATATCCGTATGGGCCAGAACGGTGGTAGTGGCCGGGAAATAGGTTCTCTGAGAAGCATCAAAGGCTTCCGTATCCACAGTGATACGCATATTGGATGCATAGGTAGCGCTGTGTTCGTCTGTCTTATGATAGATAATATAGGCTGTATCCCCTGCTTTCAAATGCAGGTGGGTATCATACTGGGCTGTGGTAATGGGAACATCCACTTCCACATTTAGTGTCTTCAGAGTGACCCGGGTGCCTTTTGCATTTTCTACCACATAAGAGATCTGGGTGTTGCCAACCCAGTCGCTGATGGTATCTGCATTCTGCCAAAGATTCATATACAGATTCTGCTTGGCAGTGATTTTCATCACAAAGTCAGAGCCGCCTGTAACCTTGATCTGCCAGGGCTGCACACATACAGGCTCCGAACCGCTTCCCAGCACAGAGTCACCCATAGTTGTAAACTGACTGAGTACGCCGTCGCCGAAGAAATCGCCCGTCAGCATGGTGTATTCAATAGAATCTCCAATGGCGGATACAGGTGCGCCATTGGCCTTCACAGCCTGGGAAACCAGATAGCTCTGATCCCAGGTGTCATTGACGGCAAATGCAGGTATGCCGACCATACCGAGCAGCATTGTAAGTGCTGTCAGCATAGATAAAAATCTACCTAAAAAACTATGTTTTTTCATACTTCGTGGTTCCTTTCTGCATATTTTGTGGAGTTTTTTCTTCCTGTTCGCTGTAAACAGGCTTCAAAACTTGCCGTATGATATACGCTGTACCCGAAAAGTAGAACGTTGCTAAAAGGGGACAAAGTTTAATAAACAAGGAAATATCCCACATCAATACCAGCAACGGCAGGAGGTTCAGGACCGTTATCACAACGGTTCGAAACAAATGGGATAAGCTCAGCAGCAGTGCATTTTTCAAAGTTTGCACCACTGTATTATGATATTGGCTCAATGTTGGAAAGGCATAACCGGCGACAATGACGGTCAAAACAAGCACAATCTTAAATACAATGGCAAATGTGGCAAAGATGCCGCCGTAGATTTGCGCAGCATACAGATCCACGCAGCACACAAGCATCATCGCAAGAATCAGCAGCCACATTGCTGTTGCCTGTTTCAGATTTTTCCAAAATCCGCGCCAATAGCCTCGAAACAGTCGGTCTTCCTGCTCTGTATCCCACCGAAAACAAACACCGTACATAGCCGTTGCCGCTGCACCTACCGTAATCACCGGCAAACAGCTTACAAAAAACAGTGCATTGAGAATCAGTACATCTGCCACACGGCTCAATATCTGCATCAGCTTGGAATCCGGTGCGAATAATTTCCCCATTGGTTCCGTCCCTCCTTCCCTTTACGGATATGATTCAGCGAAATTCACTTTATAGGTGAGGATATATTCCTCATTCTTCCTCAAGTTTTGTCATAACCAACTCCAGACTTCCGCTGCCGCCTGCCGCCTGCTGATAGGCATAAGCAGAGAGCTTCGGCATACCGGGATTTAATCTCACGCCGTTGGTCATATCCATCCGGTTGGGGTTGGGATCTGTAAACATTCCCCACTGATTGTTTTTATCCACAATATTATTAAATGCGCGGAAATAATGCATCGACTCCACAAAGGGCATCTGCTGTGCCACCTGTGTATAAAGGGTTGTGACATATTGCGCTGCCTGCTCCTGGTTCAGCTTCATATCCCAACCGCCTAATTCGGTAAAGTACACCGTTTTATGCTTACCTTCATACTGATAAGCCATTTCATACAGTGCCGTATTATCCCGAACAAATGCCTCTACGCTAAAGAGCGTAGTATAGGGATGCCAAGCCAGTGCCTGGAAATAATCATCGGGATTGGTGCTTCCTTCGCCGAAATTACCGGACTTTATGTTTTTATACACCATTTCCAGGAATCCGGTTCCTGCCCATGTGACAAAACCGCCCATCACCGTGGTTGCATTGGGATTTGCCGCATGAACACCCCGGGAACCATAGTAGAACATATCCGTAGAGATATCTGCCATTTCCTGCAGGGTGAATGCACCGCCCTCAGCATCTGCCATAAAGTCGATATTGTTGGTCTCGTTGTCAATCTCCCAAATGGTGATCTCCGGGAAAAGACTTGCCAGCATATACCAGCCTCTTTCATAATTGGCGATCCACTCATCGTAATAATCGCTGTCACGCCCGACCTTGCTGTTTTCGTGCTGGGGTCCGTATTTATTGATATTGCGGTGACTCATACCGATCAGCTGAATATCATACTTCTGCGCCTCGGCAATGATATCTTTCATCAAATCCACATTGTTCTGCTTGACATTGAAATCCTGGTCAAGAAACCAGGTGGCGTGCATCCAGTGACGAATGGATTTTACGCCCATATTGGACATAAGCTCAAAGCCCTTTTTATAGTCTATTCCGTTACCGACGCCCTCAAAGGCTATGTAGCACATTCCGTAAATATAGCTTTGGTCGGCGGTGTATTGCTCATCCACCTTCTCCCCGGTTTGGCAGCCGGGAAGGAGAGCCGCCAGCATGACAACCGCAAGAATAACAGAAATGAATCTTCTCACAGTGCTGTTTCGCCCCTTCCTTTATTACTCCAAAATGCCACTATCTATCGCTGTCTGCTTCAAGCTGTCATAGATCTTTTGCAGATCCTGCTGCTCACAAGACTCTACCAGCGCATCGTAGTCTGTGGTCAAATTCTTCTGTCCGGCGATGACCTGAATTGCATAAACATTGCACAAGTCTGCCACAATCGTTGATTTCTTGCTCAAATTACTGGGAAGAATGATATTGGTAAGCTTGCTGGTGCATACAATATCAAAATACTCTGCAGACTGGGCCATCAGTTGGCCGTACTCCGGATTCACCGCATTCCAATCCTCATAGAATGCAAATTCTCCGGTTTCGTTGTAGCTCTCCCAATCCACAGGTGCAGGGGACAGCAGCACATTGGAGAAACGGTGCTTGCCGTACAGGTTTTGGTCGCCGTTAAGACCGGTTTGCAAATAGAAAGTTCCCTCCGGCTCCAGCAAACGCTTATCCAAATTGGCTACGATCTGCGTCTTGTCTGCATTCCAATCCCAATGGGTTCCTTCAAGGCCATACTGTGCCGTCATAGCACCTTCTTCGGAATACAGATAGTTCATCAGCTTCAGCGCTGCATCTGTGTCCTGGCAGGCCTTGGTGATGGAGAAGCCGCCCCACCAGCCGCCCCAGTTACTCCAGCCGCCGGCACCTTCTACACCAATATCCTTCGTTCCCACAGGAGGCGGGCCCATAACGCAAGTTCCTTTGCCCCATACATCCTCCATGGGCTTTGCTTTCCACTGGACGTGGTTGCCGGCGGAGTTGATCAGAATACCGCAGCGGCCTTCTTCGAATGCTTCGATATCGCCGTCATCGCCGTTGGCATAGAATTGGGGATCAATCCAGCCTTTGGCATAGCATTGGCTGAACCATTCCAGGAAGTTTTTATATTCCTGCGTCAGGCACATATATTCCACATCGCCATTTTCGTTCAGATCATAGTCTGTGGATACGCCAAAGGCGTGATAGAGGGGCTGATTGGCCCATTCTCCGGCAAAAGGAGACATACCGTAGGTAGTTTTGCCGGGATTCAGTTCGTAGGACGGATCGGAGAACTTCATCATAACATCCTGAAATTCATCCATATTCACCGGTACCCGGGGCTGCTTATTGCCCTGGTCGTCCTCAGTGTAGTAGCCGATCTTTACCAGCCAGTCACCCCGGTAATAGATACCCCAGCCATTGCTGGGTGTGGACAGGCTCGGAATCAATGTGTAGGCACCGTCAAAGCAAATATTTTTGTACTGCGCAGAATTAAAAATATTCTGCAGGTAGGGGTAAGCTTCCTCATTGCCTGCCATCAGGTTTTTCCAGTCATACAAAATACCGGTAGCCTGATTCGCCCAACCCTCATAAGCACCGCCTGTGGAATCCGGTACACAGAAGAAGATATCCGGCATATCCATAGCCGTATTGAGCAAGGGATTGAGCACCGTGTAATAATCATCGGAGTTTACCTGACCGGTGATTTCAATTTTGACACCGATCTGCTCCTCAATGTGCTTCCAAACGGAATCTTTGACATTGCCTTCCAGATAGTTGCCGTTAATGACAAACAGCCGCAAGGTTGAAGCATCTGCATCACCAGAACCGTTGCCGCCGCAGCCAGCAAACTGTACTGCCAGCAGCACCGTCAGCAACAGCGCCAGTATTTTCTTGATTTTTTTCATTGTTTATACCTTCCTTTCTATCCGGTCATACCAAGGCATCCGCCTGGTAGACAATATCAAAAAATCCCTTCATAAACATATCCAGGTCTACCGTTTTCGCCACCGTCACCCGGTCACCGGGCAGCGGCAAGGGAAGATAGTGGAACATCTCCTCCATATTGACCGTCATACCGGCACAGACTTCTCCCGATGTTTCCACCTTTACCAGAATCTTCTCTGTTGTCAGCACTTCCGGATGCACTGCATAGTACATCGTAAGCGGATCGTGCAGGCAAACCTTGCGCCCTGTATGGTTATAATGCAGCCGCACCAAATGGGCAAGATAGTCATAACGGGCATCTTCCGCCGGTTTCATCAAAAATGCCTGCTGCGCATCGTTAAGTGTCGTCTGCTCCGTTACCTCGATTCCCACGCAGGTCAGATCGCCTTTGCTTTCCAGCACCACCTTGGCAGCATCCGGGTCGCATAAAACATTCCATTCGCTGAACTGCCGGTAGAAACAGCCGCCCATAATTACGATGCGCACCTTACGCATAGCCTCCGGGTCACGCCGGAACGCCTCTGCCACATTGGTCAGCGGACCAACCGCAACAATAGTCAGCGCATCGGCATACTCTCTTGCACTGCGAAGCAAATAATCAACTGCACCTTCTCCGCCATCCAATCTGGGATCATTTTCCGGTTCGTTTTCGGGGATTTCCAAATCCGGAGTATACTGGCAGGGCACTGCGGTAATATCGTGGGATGTGTTCCCTTTGGCAAGTCCTGCATAAACCGGTATGAAAGAGCCCCACAGATGCAGGAGTTTTTTAGCAATTCTCGCCCGTTTTAATGTATCTAAAAATACGGTGGTTACACCAATCAGCTCCACCTCCGGCATATTCAGTGCCAAAGCCAGCGCCAATGCATCATCGATATCGTCGCCAATATCTGTATCAATAATATATTTTTTCATTTTTTCACTTCCATTCTTTTGGGATCTATCCCTTTACAGAACCCAACATAACACCCTTAACAAAATGCTTCTGTACAAAGGGATACAGCAGCACCACCGGGATCATACCAACCACAATAATTGCCATTCGGATACTTGTGGACAAATTCAGAACTTCCGAGTCTACCATACCGCCCTGCTGTGTTGTTGCAGCATTGAGAATTCTGCGCAGGAATGTCTGGATCAGAACAAGATCCTTGTTCTTGGTCATATACAAAAGACCGGTCATCCAATCGTTCCATTTTCCCACGAAACTCCACAGGGCAATGGTTGCCAGAATTGGCTTGGAAAGGGGCAGATAAATCTGCATAAATATGCGGTACTCCCCTGCGCCGTCCAACTGTGCGGATTCTGCCAGACTTGACGAAATGCCGCTTAGAAAATTCTTCGCAATGATGATATCATAGCCGGTAACCAGACCCGGCAGGATGTAAATCAGGGGATTGTTAAATAAATTCAGCTGTCTCATCAGCAGGTAAAACGGGATCATACCGCCGTTGAACATCATGGTAAATACGATAAAAAGCAAGACGCCGTTTCTGCCCTTCAGATTCCGTTTTGTAAGCGGATATGCCGTAAGCACGCAGAAGAACACGTGAAGTCCTGCCGCTACCACAGAAACCAAAACGCTCCAGACAAACGACCACAAAAAGCCATCTACTTCTGTGATAACATACATATACGCAGAAAGGTTATAGGTATATTGGGGTACGCCGGTATCGGTGGGAATCACGGTTTGCAGGGATTCGATCACCACAAACATAAACGGATACAGCATAACCAGCGCAAACAGGATCAGGGCAACATACAAGATCAGATTGCAGGTGATTGTACCGGGTGTTTTACCCAGCACTTCACGACTCCATGCGCGTATGCGGCTGTTTTTCTTTACCATATTCCGTCACCTCCCAGCTTCTTGACGATTTTGTTAGCCAGCAGCACCAGTGCAAATGCAATTACGGAATTGAATAAGCCCATTGCGGTACCCAGCGCATAATCGCCGCCAATAATGCCGTTGCGGAACAGGTAGGTTTCCAGAATGTCTGCCTTGTCATAAACCATCGGGTTATACAGATTGTAGATCTGCTCAAAGCCGCCGCTGGTAATGCCGGACAGAGAGAAAATCAGGTTGATGCTGATTGCCGGTACAATCCCCGGCAATGTTACATGGAACATTCTCTGAACACGACCGGCACCGTCAATCATCGCCGCCTCATATAGCTGCGGATCGATTCCGGTAATGGCGGCAAAGTAGATAATCGTACCCCAGCCAATTCCCTTCCAGATATCCGAAATAATCAGCAGCGTGATGAACAGATTGCTGTTTCCGAAGAAGTCGATTTCGTGACCGAAAATCTTTTCCAGCACATCCTGAACCAGGCTGTCTGCAGCCGTCAGATCCTTCAAAATGCCTGCAATGATAACCCAGCTGATAAAATGGGGCAGGTAGGAAATACTTTGCACCGTTTTGCGGAAACGGTTGCTGGGTACTTCGTTGAGCACCACCGCCAACACAATGGGCATCGGGAATCCCACAAGCAGCCGCAGCAGGGCGATACGCAGGGTATTAAAAAAGGTTGGATATACCCGCGGATCGGTAAACAATGTCCGAAAATGCTTGAATAAATCCAGCTTTCCGTTTTCATCTGTTGCCCACGGGCTGCCCCAAATGCCGCCGGTACGGTTTCCGATGGGAATCGTCCAATCCTTAAATGCCAACTGCAAGCCGGTCATAGGCCAGTAGTTAAACACCAGCAATGTTACAAACATAACAGCCAGCATAGAATATAGCTGCCAATTTGTTTTTATGTATTGCAGGCGTGCGCCTGCTTTTTGTTTTTTCATTTTTTGTCCCCCTCTCGAGGTTCATCCAGGTTTATGCTTTCTTTTTCTTTTTCAGCATACACGCCGTCAGCACCGCAGCACCCAGCACCAGTACGCCGCCGCCAATCATTGTGCCCAGCAGCAAGGGCGAGATTTTCCTCACCTCAATTTTCCGGATGCTTGCCTTAGCGTATGCAAGCACCTGGCTCACTGTTGCGGCCTTGGCTGCTGCATCAATGTCACTGTTTGCCTTTGCAATGATTTCCTGAATCTGCTGCCAATTTTCCTTGGAATAATCCTTTTTCTGCACGGATTCTGCCAGTTCCGTCTTGGCCCGTTCCTTGTACTCTGCCAGCTCTGCCGCCTCATCTGCCAATGTCTGCACGGCTTCCATTTTTTCCACAGCCGCATCGTATGCTCTGACAACATCCTCTACGCTGGACAGTCTGACAAATCCGGCAATTGCATCGCTGACGATCTCAGCAAGCTTTTCCCCATTGGTTTCGGAGTACACGCTGCCGTCGCCAAGCATAGTTTCCAGCAGGGACTGCAGTGCCTCTGTCTTCTCCGCCTTGGCATCAGACAGTGCAGTTAGTACACTGAAATCCGTCCGCAGAGTCTCGTCATAAGTCTGCGTATCCATAATGAAATGCGGGTTGTAATGGGCAGTTGCGTGTCCATCCATACCTGTATGGACATAATAAACAATGTACAGGCTCTCACCTGCTGCCAGATGGATTTCCGTCTTCATATAGTCGCTGTCCATCTGCGACTTTACTTCCATCTGGCGAACCGTCAGCCGATCCTGTGTTTCGTTTTCCACCACATAAGCAAATGTGGTATGGGTTGCCCACTGCTCATCCGTGATCGGTGTTCTTTGATCCACAGTTAAGGAAATACTTTTCTTTGCTGTGATCTTCAGGATCGTATTCGTGTAGGACATTGTGCGCCACTGCCAGCGGTATGCAAAATTTGTGCCGTTGGGATTGCCCACAACATCGGATGCCTCATAATTGCCTGTTCCGGAAAACTCCGTAAAGGGCAGCAATTCTCCGTTTCTGAAGAAATCACCAACCAGGAACTGAAAATCTGCCAGTCCCTTTTCAATCGTGCCGCCCTTCAGCTGAACCTCTTCAGAAACCAGATCGCTCTCAAAAATTTCTTCATGGGTATCGCTGTTCTTGGAATCGTCAGGTTTGTTTCCGGTGGGTTTGCCGCCGGTGGGCTTGGAAACCTTGCCGCTATAATGGGGTAATTTTGCGCTGTCGTATGCTGCCGTGCCGATTGAGAACACGGGTATATATTCGCTGGTAGCAGGCGACTTATCTTCATAGGCGCCATAGCTGTTGCCGTATACGATATACAGCTTCTGTCCACTGGCAAGATGCACCGTCAAGGGTCCGCCGGTATTCATACTGGCAGTAACCTCCACAGTTCTGAGCAAAGATTGTTCGCCGTTTGCATTTTCCGCAATGATAAAGTAAGCAGATCCTGCTGCCCACTGCTGCTTTGCGTTTGCAGCAGACAAAGTAATTGCCACATTTTCCTTTGCAGTAATGCGTAAAACTGTCTGCTTGCTGCCGCTTCGCCACTGCCAACGCCACACAGCATTGGCTCCATTGGGATTGCCCAGGATATCATTGGATTCGCCCTGTCCTGCGCCTGTAAACGATGTAAATGCGGAGAGTTTTCCTTTATAGAAATCGCCGATCAGATACTGAAAATCTACCAGCTCCCGGCTGACTGTCTGACCCTCGGCTTTAATCTGTGCCGAAACCATATCCGGATGCTCCAAAACGATGCTCTTGCCTGCAGGTTCGGTTTCTTCCGGCTGCGTTGGAAATTCGGTTCTCAATGCTTCATCGTAACCGGCCTTATCCACGGTAAAGTAAGGCATCAAACCGGCGGTTACCTGCCCGTTGCCGTAGTCCTTCAAGCCGTATACCAGATAAATGCTGTCGCCGGCTGCCATATGGATCACATTAAAGATTCCCGCTGTATTCATAGGGGATTCCACCGCATATTCTGTCAGCTTTACCAGGCTGCCTGCCTCATTTGCGGTATAAAGCGTAAATACAGAGTGGAACGCCCAAATCTCTCCTACAGGAATGGTGTCGGGATGGCTCAGCAACAGCTTCAGATTCTCCGTTGCCGTGATCCGCAGCAGGGTATCGTGGGCATCTCCGGCACGCCACTGCCAACGCCACACAGCATTGTTGCCTCCCGGGTTGCCTACAATATCATCGGTGCCGCCGCTGCCGTTGCCGCTGAACTGTGTAAATGCATTCAGTTGACCATTTTCCAGATTGCCGTATACATACTGGTAGGTAACGCCTGCTGCTGTAATGGGTGCGCCGCCGGCGGCAACTTCAGCCGAAACCATATCTGTATGCTTCAATACATTGTCCGCAGCTTCCGGCTCAGTAACTTCAGGCTCAGTCACTTCCGGTTCTGTGACTTCCGGCTCAGTAACCTCAGGCTCTGTTTCTTCCGGCTGGGTTTCAAAATAGGTTCTTAAAGACGGATCATAGGCTGCAGGGTCAACGGTAACGCGCATATTGGACGGGTATGTACTGCTGGCTCCGTCCGTCTTATGATAGATAATATAGGCTGTATCCCCTGCTTTCAAATGCAGGTGGGTGTCATATTGCGCTTTGGTAATCGGCACATTGACTTCCAGCGACAGCGTTTTCAGGGTAACCTGCACGCCCTCATCATTTTCTACAACGTAAGAAATCTGGGTATTGCCTACCCAAGTGCTTGTCGTATCTGCAAACTGCCAAAGGTTCATATACAGATCCTTCTTGGCAGTAATTTTCAGCACAAAATCACTGCCGCCGGTTATCTTGATCTGCCAGGGCCAAACACATACCGGCTCTGCCTCACTTCCCAGCATAGAGCTGCTCATAGTCGTAAACCGGCTTAATGTACCGCCATAGAAATTTCCCTTCAGCATAGTATATTCGATGGAATCTCCGATGGCAGACACGGGCGCACCATTGGCAGCAACCGCCTGGGTAATCAAGAAGTGCTGATCCCATGTGTCCGTTTCCGCTGCACCGATTACAGGAAACATACTCGCAATCAGCACGATTGCCATTAGCATTACACTGACTCTATAACCTAAACTCCATTTTTTCATATATCTTCGCCCTTCCTTTGGCTTTATTTATAGTTATTTTATACCAATATAAACACTTGTCTTCAACTCTTTTTCAGCACTATAACCATTTTTTAGGTCTTTGCAAATATAAGACAACCATTTTCTTATAGTTTTTATCGTAAATATGGTTGTATAATAAAAACAACAGCCAAATTCTGATAATCCAGAATATGGCTGTTGTTTTTATTCCTGAAAAATCGGATCGTTTCCCTCCGTAATAATATTGGCGCTGTTTTCCCTGAATTGTCTGGGAGTCAGACCGGTAATCTGCCGGAATGTTGCCGTAAAATGGGCTGCAGATTTGAACCCGCAATTGGCTGCGACCTGAACCACCGGAACATCGGATATCAGATATTCCTTTGCCAGCAGAATCCTGCGCTGAATCACATACTGCTTTAAGGACATATTGGTTTGCATTTTAAAATAGTGCCGCAGGTAATCATAGCTGTAATTCAGAGAGGTCGCCAGGGCATCAAAATCCACATTGGTTGTACAATAGGCATCCAGATAATTCTGTATCATTTTTAGCTTATCATCCGGCTGTCTTCTTCGCTCTGTGTTTTTCCGCATAATTTGCAGCAGCAGATCACGCAGAAGCAAATAAATACGATAGGTATAATAGGGCGGCTCTGTTTTAATTTCATTGACGATCATTTCCGCAATCGATCCAACTTTGCCGTCGTGATCCCCATAAAGCACATTGGGAAACATCGTCTTTGGCATATCCGTATCGTATCCGATACAAATGACACGCCCCGGTTCACTATGCTCTGAATGGGGCGTATCCGCAGGAATAATCACAAAGCTGCCGGGAACAAAATCATACGCTACGCCATCCACAACAGAAACGCCTGTGTTGCTGTATAACACCAGCTCCCAATGCTTATGTGTATGCGTTTCCACATCCATAGGTTTGTCGTATTCTATCCAATTGCAATAACGCAATGTTGCATTGATTACCATAATGCCAACCCTCTCTTGTGCTATATAGCCACTTTCTTATAGCATTATCCAAGATATTCTTCTTTTATAAGTCAAGTTTTCTCCTGTTTTTACCGTTAAAGTGATTCTAAAACCTGAATTTTTTATTTTATTAAGCATATCACAAAATTATTATTTTTGCAACAAAAAGCCAAAAACCGCAACCGGATTTGACTGTGGCGTGAACACCGCCCGGTGGCTTTCCTTATACAATAAAAACCCAGACCTGCGGGGATGTTGTATCCTACAGGTCTGAGTTATTTATATATTCAGCTTTTCCCGGAATTGCAGGGGGTTATCAAAGCCCTTTATGGCAATCAGCCGGATACCGGTTTTATGCCTCCACGGTAATTTTCGCAACCCGGACTACCAGGCTTCTTCCATACCGGTACGGTACGGTCTGCACAACCACATTTTCCCCATCCTGCCGGAAGGAAACTTCGGCACCGTTATCCATCCAATGAATGGACTTGATTTGCTTATTGAGCCGGAATTGACTGTCATACTCTCTGGAATCATTCCGTGCCACATTGGGATCAGCCACCATAGGCAGGTCATAACAGAACAAATAATAATGGCAGCCATCTTGCAGAATAAAATCATTGGGTTTTCCGGCAATTTCAATTTCCGTCGGGACAGGGCAGCGGATAGCCTCATCAAAATAGGACACCCAGCGGCCAAGGGTTTCAAAAACAGCCCTGTCCATCAGACTGATGCTGCCATCTCCCATCAAGCCCACATTCATCAGCATATTGCTGCCGTAACGACGGCAGTCTGCCAATTCCCGGATCAGCACACCGGTGCCTTTGAAATTCAGGTCCTCCCTGGCATAGCCCCAGTGGTCACAGGTGATTTCGCACATTTCACTGGCCACATATTTGGGCGCTCCTTCCATATTCAGCGGTTCCGGCTTGCCCCGCTCAAAAGTCACGCTGTCCAGCTCGATATGACCTAATTTACCGCCTGCGGAAAGACCGGTATTGTTGATAATCATTGCCTCCGGCTGGTGTTTCCGGATGGTGGCATAGAGCGCATCCTCTTCCCAGTCATCATCCGGCTTGTGCCACATACCGTCAAACCAGATGCCGCCAATCTTCCCGTAATTTTTGCAAAGAATCTCCACGCTGTCACGAAGATATTGCAGATACTTGGGGAAATCATTTTCATAATCCGGGTGGTACCAGTCCATCAGCGTATGATAGAAAAAGGGAATCAGACCCTCGGCACGGCAGGCATCCACAAATTCCCGGATCAGATCCCTTCCACAGGGGCTATGGGGTGCATCGTAGGTATTCAGACCGCAGGTATCAAACAGAGAAAACCCGTCGTGATGCCGGGTGGTAATATTGATGTACTTGCAGCCTGCCTTTTTTGCAGTCTGCGCCAGCTCCACCGCCCAATTTTCTTTAGGGCAAAAGGTTTGCGCCAGCTTTTGGTACTCCTGCAAAGGAATGTCGTGCAGTGCCTGCACCCATTCTCCGTTTTCCTTTTGGCTATAGAGTCCAAAATGGACAAACATTCCAAAACCCAGCTGCTGAAAATCCTTGATATACTGCTTGACAATCATATTTTCTCTCCTTAATACCTGCCAAATGATTGTTTGTCTTAGGGAGGGGCACTGCCCCTCCCCTACAATAAGTTAGTTATTAAATTCTGATTTAAGTTTTTACCAGGTTACAAACGCGGCGCCGCCCGGCTCCAACGCTATATTAAACTGTCCTCTTTCTGCTGTCAAGAAAGATCTTTTGCCATTGTGATGCGATCTCAGTTTTTCGACGCCGTTTTCGCCAGTATACCGGCTATACAATGACCGAATATCTGAACCAGATTCGTCTGCAGCAGGCGGCGTTTCAGCTGCAATATACTGACAATACCATTCTTTCCGTTTGTAATAATGTAGGTTTTTCTTCCGTATCTGATTTCAACAAGCCTTTTAAACAAACCTACAGTGTAACGCCAAAATCCTTCCGCAAAAACAGAAAAAAGTTCAAAGGTCAAACCTCCGGCTAAGTAAATCCAAAATGCACCGGCATTTTGACGCTACCGCCTGGAATGTATATAAAGCAACACCCTCTGCACCGTTTTTCGATGCAGAGGGCTTTTTCATCTTTTCAGCTTTTGCGAAATATGATCCGGCAGAGGTTGATCTGCCGGAAATCACCGCCGACGAGGTGCTGATCCGGGTGGTCAGCGACTCTGTCTGCGCTTCTACATACAAGGCAATCAAGCAGGGCTCTGATCGAACTGTCCGAGGGCGGCTTTGATGATGTATTTGTAATGGTTCCCGTTGCCGAACTGTTTACCATGGCAGAAAAAATCTGCCAGGAAGATGGCTGCATCAACTTCTTTGCAGGCCCTCCCATCGACGATCTGGCCGAACTGGGCAGGAACGATCCGATGTATGCCGAGTTTGCCAAGATTGTTAAGAATAACGGCGGTATGTGGTGTGCAGAGGCAGAAAATTACCTGCTGGCTCATGCTCCCAGACTGTGAGGAACGGTATGAAAATTTATACCATTACCCTGAATCCTGCCTACGATGTCCACGCCTATGCGGAGCATTTCGCTCCTTTCCACGAAAATTTGGCATCTGTCACCTCCCGGGAAGCTGGCGGCAAGGGCGTAAACCTAAGCCATGCATTAAAAAACGGCGGAACAGAGAATACGGCTGTCATCGTTTTGGGCAAGGATAACTGCGCAGAATTTACGGCAGAATTGGAATCCGCAGGACTTTCCACTCTGTTACTGGAAAAACCGGGACGGATTCGGGAAAATCTGACCCTCCACTGTGCCGACCAGCCGGAAACCCGGATCAGTTTTTCCGGCTTTGCGGTAGATGACAGCCTTTTGGACGAAGTGACGGCACTGCTGGATGTGGATGCCGATACTGTCATGACCTTTACAGGCAGAGTGGCTTCCGGAATGTCTATGAATCAGGTCAAGGCATTTTTGAAGGCTCTGCAAGAAAAAGGTGCAAAAATCGTATTGGACTCCAAATCCTTCTCCATTGAAGATATTTTTGCAGTACAGCCTTGGCTCATTAAGCCCAATCAAGAGGAGATCTCCGAGTATCTGGGCTGTGAGGTAAACACCATCGAAGAAGCCATTCAAAAGGCTCATATCTTTGCTGACCACGGCATAACCAATGTTATGGTTTCTCTGGGTGAGCAGGGTGCTATGCTGCTGCAGGGCGGCAAATGCATAAGTGTATGATTTTACTGTTCCGGGAAATACTGTAAGGGTATAAAATCACCTTACAGGAGGACACCTATGCAAGGGAAAGTAGAGATCTGCGGTGTGAACACCGCCCGACTGAAGGTTCTGACGCAAAAACAAATGGATTCCCTTCTGATCCAAGCCAAAAACGGCGACGAGAATGCCCGGCAGCAGCTGATTGAAGGCAATCTGCGGCTGGTTCTTTCCGTGATCCAGCGCTTTGAAAAACGGGGTGAAAACCCCGACGATCTATTCCAGGTCGGCTGTATCGGTCTGATGAAGGCAATTTCCAACTTCGACCCCACCAAGCAAGTCCGTTTCTCCACCTACGGCGTTCCAATGATTGTAGAAAGTAGAAATACCGAAAAGGAGTTTCTACCATGACACGAAAACAAGCAATCACCAAGGCAATCGACGCATTACATCAAACAGGAGAGAATACCGAAGCCATCCGGGTTTTGGAGGAATTAAGCGGTGAGCTGCCCATTATCCATTGGTCGGATGCTGCACTCCGGGACACCGTGGATCAGTTCATCGCCGACACCGGCAGGATGCCCACAGCAACAGACTTCAAGAAGCCCGGGATGCCTCCCTATCGGGTTTTTATGTGTAACTATGGCCTGACCCCTACCGAGTGGCTGCAAGCCAACTACCCCGAACACTACCCCTCACAGCAGGAAATGATAGACCGGTACACAAAGGCGTTTATCGAAGACTACCTGCGCCTGCAGCCTAAAAGTGCCGATGATTTCAACGAACGCCGCAGCGACAAATCCCGCGGCTGGCGGTGTGTGGCACGATATCACCATCTGGGTACATGGACCAATCTTATCAAGCACTTAGGCTTACCGAAATACTCTGATACTATATCGGGACGAGCCCCCTCCAAAGTCACCGTTGTTGTCCATAACGATTACGATTTCCGCGACTGAAACCACCAAATTAAAATAACCATACCTTTCATTGCTCATTATTTCAACAACACATTGACTTTTTGAAATAAGAAGCATATAATTGACCCAGTATTTCAAATTCAGGAGGTACTATTATGAACCGTTCCGGTGAATACGTTCGCAATATGACCGGAGAAGCAGAATACCGGTCTTTCCGCCCCTCGCCGCTACCACCTGAACCAGCGTTGGAAATAGATGAAGAACTTCTCCGCCTGCTGGTGGACGCTAACCGCCGGCTGGCACAGTTGGATACTGCATCACAGCTCATTCCCAACACGGACTTGTTTGTGTCTATGTATGTCCGCAAGGAAGCTCTGATGTCCTCCCAAATGGAGGGCACCCAATGCACCTTGGAAGATGTCTTGGATCCTCAACTGGACACCAATACTAATATGGACGTTTCCGATGTTATCAACTATGTAAAAGCAGCACAGTTTGCTTTGGAGAGATTGAATTCTCTTCCCATCTGCAACAGATTACTTCGAGAAACCCACGCAATTCTTATGGAGGGTGTTCGTGGGCAAGAGAAAAACCCCGGCGAATTCCGCCGGAGTCAAAACTGGATTGGGCCTGCTGGCAGCACACTAAAGGACGCTCGCTATATTCCGCCCAATGTAGAGGATATGGAAAACGCTATGTCCACATTAGAGAAGTACATCAATGGCAGCGATGCTTATGATCCTCTGATTCAGGCAGCGCTGATCCATTATCAATTTGAGACCATCCACCCTTTCCTTGACGGCAATGGACGTATTGGACGGCTGTTAATCTTGCTCTACCTGATGGAACACAAGCTGCTGAGTAAGCCGGTTATCTATGTATCCTACTTCTTGAAGAAAAACCAGATCGAGTATTATGACCGCATCAGCGAGGTTCGCAGAAGCGGCAACTATGAGCAGTGGGTTCGTTTCTTCTTAGAGGCCGTCAGCAGCGCTGCACAGGATGCATTGGAGTCTGCACAAAAGTTGTCACTCCTTCACGATAACAATGCTGCACGGCTTCCCAAACCCTCACGGAGCAAAGATAACCTCCGTGCCTTGTTCGACTATTTGGAGCAGCATCCCATCATTGACATCAAGCGCACCGCAGCAGAACTGGGAATCAGCTACAACACAACCTCTACCGCTGTTAGAAAGCTGCAGGAACTTGGCATTTTGAAGGAAACCACCAATGCCGCCCGTAACCGCGTCTTCGCCTATGAGGACTACCTGCACATTCTCCGTCAAGGCACTTAATGCAACCAAATCGCAGAAACAACTGTGCTGAGTCAATACCATCTTCACATAGTTCATCTGCCACGGGAGTATCTGAATTAGCCCCGAAAAGCCTTGATATTCCACGATAAATTACGCTATATTTTTAGTTTACTACCAATTTACTACTTTTTTACAAATCCACAGAGTTTCGATATGATAATAAGTCAAAACCTCCGGCTAAGCCGGAGGCTTGATTAAGCCCTATAAGGGCATTTTACAGACGATTGCCCCTTAAGGGGCCCCGAATGGTTTGCCGACCGCATTTCATTTACGGGCTACCCCTTAAGGGGTTTTCTTTATGCCTTCTTGTTCTCGCGACCCGTAAACGGGTCAACGAATTCTTTTAGGCCTATTTGATCTGCTAACTCATCCTCTCTTAATTGGTTACGGATATACTCTTGTACTTGCTTTTTATTTCTACCTACCGTATCTACATAATATCCTCGTGCCCAAAAATGTCTGTTCCCGTATTTGTACTTAAGGTTGGCGTGTCTGTCAAATATCATTAGGCTACTTTTTCCCTTAAGATAACCCATTATCTGTGACACGCTATATTTTGGCGGTATGCTAACTAGCATATGTACATGATCGGGGCACATATATGCTTCTATTATCTCTACACCTTTTTGCTGGCATAGCTGTCTTAATATCTTCCCTATATCTGCTTGTATTTCCCCGAATATTGCCATTCTACGATATTTGGGTGCAAATACGATATGGTATTGACATCTCCACGATGTATGGTCTAAACTATTTATGTCTTTATCTTTCACGATTAAGACCTCCTCATTATGGTAGTTGTGTGGTCGGCAAACCACTTCTACTATAATGGGGAGCTTTTTTCTTGTCTACTTTACTCCTCGCTAGAAGCTATTTTTTGTCCCCCTGCATAGCAGGGGGTTGTCTTTGGTACCACCAATACAAAAATCAGTCCTGCTGAGGTCTCCCTCAACAGGACTGTTTTTGTTTTGTCTCCAATTTATTTCTCTAACAATGACATTCACGCAAGGGTATAACCAACACAGGTAATATCCGATTCCCCAGCCTGAATAGGTACAAAGGAAATTGTGCGTCGCTGACCGGGCAGCAGGGAGAAATAGCTATCGCTGAATACACCGTTGCCCTCCAGAGCGACTGCGTGCACATATCCATTTGCTTCTACTGTAATGGAATTTTCCGTTTTTTCGATGACATGCAGGCAGTCTGTCTTGACCAGCTCCAGCTTGCCCTCTTTGTAGAAGCAGCGGTCACAAATCGCATCATTTTGCAAATCGCAAATAAAGATTTCATTTTCTTGCAGCACACAATCCAATACGATCCGGGTAACGCTTTGGGCATCCACCTGCACGCTCTGCTCTGTACACAGGCTAAGCTTTCCGGTTTTATAATTCAGTTTTTGGATGCTTACATCCAAGGTCTGCTCCGTCAAGCCATCGTTAGTGATATACGCTGTATAGCAACCATCTTCCCGATCGATACTGCCGACCACATTCTTTGCGCACCGCTTGAAGCTATAATAAGAAGCTTTGGGCAGACCGTAGTAGTCAATCAACGCCCAGCCGGAAGCCGCAGGCCAGCAGTCCGCCAGCATCCAGTACAAAAGGCCGCTGTTAAACCACAGATTTCGCCGTGCCAGCTCAAAGGAGATCCGCACCCATTCATACTGGATATACTGCAGCTTAAACAGCCGATCCTCCCCGTTTTTGAAAGAACCCAGCACCTTTTGCGTAAAGAGCTTTTCATATTCATAAAGCTCCTTCATTAGACCGGGGTTGCCTTTGGTATGATACAGCAGCATATCTTCTGCTCCGTAAATATCCGATTCCTCCATCATACGCTTGAGAGAATATGTACTGACCGCACCCATAGACGGCTCTTCTGCGATAAACCGGGCCAAATACTGCTTATACTCGTCCTTGTAATCCGACAAATCGTCCTTTTCAAGATAGGCAAAGAATGTTCCCAAAAACTGGGTATTGTGGGTCGTTCCCACAGTTTTGGAGGCATACCGGTCACCGCCATAAGGGCTGGAGGGCAGGAAGATCCGGGCAGGATCCAATTCCTTCAGCACCGGTCCGATGGCCTTCAGAGCAGCAGTTCTGCCCCAGTATTCCTCCATCCGTTCGTTGCCATTGACGGCATTTTCATTATCGCCGTTCCACCACACCAGGCTGGGGTGATTCCGCAAAGCAAGGGCTGCAGATTCCGCTTCCTTTCGGAGCGCCTGAACGAACCAACTTTCTTCCTCCGGATAATCGCCGCAGGCCATTAAAAAGTCCTGGGTAACCATAATGCCCAGCCGGTCGCACTCGGAATAGAAGTTCTCCGACTCGAACATACCGCCGCCCCAAACCCGAATCATATTCAGACCCATTTGAACGGACAATTCCAGAACGCTTGTGATTTTTTCCTTCTTCACTTCGGAAACAAAGGGCTCAATGGGTGCCCAATCCGCACCCTTGCAGAAGATCCGCTTGCCATTGATCACCGGTATAAAGCAGGAATAGCTTTCATTGAAATCCCATTCCTTACCGGAATCGGATTCCTGCAGCTTGCGGCACAACGCATAATTCTCGCTGCCGGGTTTATCAGCAATTTGCAGAATTTTTACGGTACGGATGCCGATTGTATGCTGCAAAATTTCCTGTCCGCAGGTAATTTTTAAAGTATAAAGGGGCTGTTTTCCATATCCCACCGGATACCAAAGCTGAGGGTTTTCCACGGTGATATACTCCCGATGCTGGCTTTCCTCACAGTAACGGGTGTTTGTATACACGATATTTCCTTGGGGATCTTCCAGGGTGATGGTATAGGTCAAGCCCTTTTCATAATGGACAAAATGGGTGTCGCACACCAGCTGCGCACCAAATTCATCCACCTGCTCGGTGTAAACATAGGTATCGGCAGCTCTGGGGGTATTGTCAAATTCCAGATAGCAGCTTTTGGAGATGCCGCAGGTAACAAAACGCATCGTCCAGTCCCAGCCATAGGTGCACTGCATACGGCGGGTATACAGCCGACCCTTGGAAAATGCCGCCGATCTTTCCGGTGTGCCTTCTACCTGCTTCACCGGAGAATGAAACACCACGCGCAGGGTATTATCCCCCTGCTGAAGCTGACCATCCACCGGAAAACGGTGGGTGATAAACATATTCTCCGCAGAACCTACAAGGTGCTCATTCAAGTAAACTTCTGCATAGGTGTCCAGACACTCAAATACCAGTACAGCACCGTTTTCAAGGGTATCCACCGCAAACTGCTTCGTGTAGACCCAGTCTTCATTTTCGATCCACTGTACCTGTTCTGCCGTATCACGCCAATAAATATTGCCGGGAAGCTGACCGTTTTTCATAAGATCCGTATGGACACAGCCGGGTACCGTAGCCGGAAAGGTACTGCCGTTACTGCTGCGCAAGCCCTCCCATGCACCATCTAATACTATTTTTTTCATATTTTTACTCTCTCCTCAAGGTCCTGGTATAATGCATTCCGCAATCTTCTTTGGAATGCATAGCCTGTTTCATGAACATGCTGAAAATAGGATATGCTCAATTTATTTTCCCGGTCTACCAACGAAAATGCGCCGGCGGCACCGTCCCAGCCAAATTCTCCCAGCGGACTGAGAGAACCGCTTTGGCTACTGTCCATATGGGTGCGCACCCCGAAACCATAGCCATAGCCCTGATGCAGTGCGTGAAAATCTTCCAAAGCCTGCCCGGTTAGATGATTTTGGGACATCAGTTCCACAGACGAGGGCTGTAATAACCGATAACCTGTTTTGCTCATTCCGTCACAAGCCAGCGCATCCAAAAAAATCGCATAGTCTGCAGTTGTAGAGGTCAATCCTGCGCCGCCGCTTTCGTAGACTTCCGATAACTGATAGGGATTTTCCAGATGCGCAGGCACTACCATTCTATCCTCGTCAAAACGGTAAAGCTTAGGCAGGGCTTGCAGTTGTTTTTCCTCTTTTGGAATACCAAAAAAGGTATTGGTCATTCCCATGGGTGCAAAAATATATTTTTGCATATACTCGCCCAACGACATCCCTGACCATTTTTCAATCAGCGCGCCCAGTACATCATGGCAAAGGCTGTAACGGAAGCGCGTCCCCGGTTCAAAGCCCAAAACCGTCTGCGCCATAGCCTCCACCAGTTCTTGGGTGGTGGTTTTTCCTGCTTCTATCGCTGCTTTGATTCCGGGGGCATAGAGATTATAATCCAGTCCCGCGGTCATAGTGAGCAAATTTTTCACAGTAATCGGGGTTTTCGCCGTATCATCCCGGGTTACAGCCGTATGTTCTCCCATAGAGCTTCCGGTGGCTACCTTAGCTCCGGCCTCTACATCCAACGCCTGCTGTGTCAACTGCATTGTAGAAAAGGCAGATAAATATTGGGAAATTGGGTCATCCAACTGAAATTTTCCCTGCTCATATAGCTGCAAAACGCAGGTACAGGTAATCATTTTTGTCATAGAAAAAATCAGATACAGCTCGCTGCCGTCAATTTTTCTGCCGGTTTCCCTATCAGCATAGCCTGTAAAGTAGCGAAATACTTCCTCGTGGTCTATGGTTATGATGCAGTCCACGCCGGGAATACCTTCCTGTACAAAGCTGTCCAAGATACTTCTGACTCTTTCAAATGCCATATTTTTTCCTCCAATTAACCGATCTCAATGATCGTATACAGTTCCACCATAGGAAGTGATATGGAGATTCCATGCTCCGTCCGTTCATAGGGAACGTCTTTATTTTCCGGCTGCAACTTTACAAATTCAGGTGCGTGTGCTAAAGGCAGTTCCACCTGAATATCCGTAGCTGCCGGAATACTTTCAAAGGTTTTTATTGTTTGGGATCTGTGTTCTCCCAAAAGGTTTACAAGATGCACATAGATCTTTGAGTCCTTTTCCGTGACCAAAAGCTCTACTTCGCCGGGGTGGTTGACCCTTGCCCGTCCTACACCTATAGCATCCATACAATCCATTACAAAATGCTTCAGTTCCCAGGTGCTCTCCTGCAAATAGTTCCGTCCAAAGCTCACAGGGATCACGCCCACCGAACCTTGTCCAAAGGGATACACAGCAAGAGATGGAATTTGCCCAGCCACAAAGATTGTAGGTGGCGGATTGTGGCAATTTAAGTCGCCCTCTACCTCACATTCATCCATTTGGAATATCACCATGGTATCCATCAGCCGCATATACCGGCAGCGCATTTCTACCGCTGCGCCCTGTCCGCGCAGAACAACAACAGGCTGGTCTGCGCCCTTTTCCATAGGAATATCCAATGTCTTGCCGAGATTCTCTGCTGCCTGTGCGCCAACGATCAGCAGTTTACCGCCGTTTTTCACATATGTGACCAGCTGTTCCTGAACACCGGCTTCCATTTGGGCATAGTCTGTAATAACTATGGTTTGATATTGGGACAGGTTCTGTTCTTCTAAGGTCTGAGCATGCAGTATACTTACACTTCGTCCTGTATCACACAGTGCCATTAGAACACCGTTTAATTCCATATTGTATGTATTATCCCGGTAGAAAAGGGTCTGGGGCATACAGCTATAATACGCCTTGGGGGAATACAGAACACCCACATCCGGCTTAGGTTTGGCATTGTGGCAAAATGCCTTTCGGCTGCGGACAAACTGAGAAACCTCTGCCCAAACGGGAATGGCCCATTCATCCTTAACGGTTCCCTGCGGATCCTGCATATTGTATACTTGGAAACCGCCGCCCAAAGCCATAATCACCGATGCTTCCTGCTGTAGCTGCACTGCGCTTTTCACATGATGCACCGGATAGCTGATGCCCCAGGACATAATATCCCAGTTTCGTCCGTAAGACTGCATCAGCCGGCCGTCAAAACGGGCGCTGTCCACACTGTTTGTGGGGGCCAAGTCACCGGATATGTAGTCGGTAATCTGCAGGTTATCCGGCACCCAGGAGGAATTGAGCCAGTTGCTGGTTATTTCAAAATCCGGATGCTCCGCTTTTACTTGACGGATATAGTTTTCTACATAGCTGAAAAATGCCTGCCGCTGAAAATCTACCCATAATGCTCTGTCATCGTCAGTCAGAGCATCCGGGTCCTTACCGGTTTTCGCTGCAAACAGCGCCTTTACCTCCGGACTGTGATCCAGTTCCTGCGCCCAACACTCGCCATCGACCCAGGCACCGTCCATTTGATATTCCCGGGCCAGTTCTTTCAGCTGGGGAACTAAAAGTTCCTGCGCATAAGGACCAAAGACGGACATTTTTTCCGAAACTTCTCCGTTAGGACCTTTGGAAGTCCACTCCGGATACTGCTGCGCCGCGCAGCGCTCCCAAATACCGGAATAGTGGGAATACAGCAGTATGCCATACTTTTTTGTGACCTCCCGCCATCCAGACAGCAGATCACGCGCCAAATGGGGTGCAGGCGTGCCAATTTTGGTTGGGTAGGAACAGTAGCCAGGGTGTCCCTTGGTATCGCATTGGATAAAATCCGGCTGAACCTCTGTGACAATCCGTTCCACCACATCCGGAGAAAAGCCTTTTCCGATATCCTTTGTATGTTCATTGGCGTGATAATCAAAATGCAAGCCAAAAAAGCAATCTTTTCTTTTCATCGTATTCTACTCCTGCGCTGATTTTCACAGCGGTGATCTGATACCAATTCATAATTCGATTTCTCAGGGATAGTTTTGCTTTATCCTAGGATATTTTTTAGAAATATACCTATTTTTGCACAATTATGTTTTTAATAACGCCTTTACCTGTGGCTGTGCCGTCGTTATAAATATCATCAAACACAATCTGATGAATATAATTCTTTGAATTTTCCGTATCTTCTGAATTAATATGTACATTTTTAAGGTATACATTTTCCACAAAGCTGTTGATCTCCGGGTCAAATATCTCCAATTTTCCATCACGCACGGATTTAGGCCCTACACACAGGAAAAACGACATTGGGTACTTTTCCCGGTACAAAGTAACCGTAATATTCTCAAAATACAGATTCTGAATATTGGCACCCACTTCAAATCCGGCAAAGCTTCCGGTTACCGGATCTGATTGCGTATAGTCCCTCAGCGGATCGATAGGCCCTGTAAGATCAATTGTAATATCCTCAAAGAAGATGTTGTTTCCAGTTCCGGTGTCGCCGGGTTCTCTGCCTTCCTCAACATCGTAACAAGGTGTCTGAAAATAAAGTTTAAAAGTATTTATCCCTTTTACATCCTTTATTACTGCATCATCAAGCGAGCAATCCACCACCGAGCCGTCATCGTAATAATACAAGCCCGGTTGTATGCGAAAGGCTTTATATCCGCTTTCCGGATACAACTCCAGCTTTTCACACCATGCCATTTTTATCGGTCCAAAATCAACCGAGGAATTTTGCCAATCGTACATATTGAATGCAACCAGATCATCACCGACTTGACCTTTAATATTGTAAATATATATTTTTTCGGTATTGCCGTTGATATGAATCCCATCTGCGAAGCACTGTTTAAATTCAATATTTTCGATCACCGCATTTTTAACATTCCCAAGTTGAATGCCAAACCCACCCGTATGAATAAAAACCAGATTTTCAAGCGTCAGGTTTTTTACATTGTTAAAAAACATACATGTGGAAACACCGTAGTAGCTTCGTTCTGCATCGTACATTCCCGATTGCCCATAGCCCGCTCTCTTGTCCAGCATTTCCTCCCAGCGCCCACCGGAAATGTGAATATTGGTATCCGGGGCATCAAAGGTCTCTGCTTTGTGGGTTCCATCTTCGTTATTTTCATTGCGGAGTAAAAGCGTTTTTACCCCCGCCTTCAAACGAATAAGGGCATCGCAATGGACTTCTATGTATTTATTGGAAGGAACTGTGATCGTTTTATCGACATAATAAGGTTCTTTGGAGGCAGGGATTATGATATGATCGTTCTCGTTTATCGCTTGCTGAAAGGCATCGCTCCAAATGTTGATTCCGCACTCATCGACGCGTACCAGCGAGCGGTACCGTTCAACACTAACCCCTTCCGCTGTCTTCATCGATTGGCTGAGATTGTGTTCTTTCATACGGATCAGTTTTTCATAAATAGCTTTTTTCATGATTTTAAACACCTTGCTTGCATAGATTTTGCGCATTATTAAAATTCAAATAATATCCAATGATTTCAGCCGCAAAATCAAAAAATCATATCAGCATATATATGCCTGATCTTTAATCGCACCCTCTGCATAACACAAGGTTTTTACCTCGTATTTCCCAAAGGTAGCTGTGTAATTTACTCCGCACATTGAAATCTCAGCAGTAGTCTGCTTTTCCTGATTGTTCAAAAGTCGCAGAATGTACCGATCTCCTTCTTGATAAAAGGCTACCAAAGATATTTCCTTATTTTCAATGATCAGCTGGTTTTCCAGCGTTTCCCCTGCCGGATTGGTTCCATGGGGGAAATAATTTAGTGCATAAGGTATGTTCATAAATTCCGCCGCCTTATTTTCCAGTTGGGATACCGGATCGCACGCAATACGGAAGCGGAAGGTATGTTTGCCTTCCTCGATACTGGAGATATACCGGTCAGTATCAATCAACGGATTGTTACCTATAGGATGGGCGCAATAGGCTACGCCACGCAGCAAAGTAGCCGAGATGATGCTATTCTGACAGCTATAGCCATAGGTAGCATCATTATACACCGCCAGTGCCTGTTCTCCCTCCTGAATGCCCACGAAGCGATGGGCCATTCTCTCAGAACCATCCTGTGGAAATTCTTCCGTACCAAAGGGGATCTGTCCGATAAATCCGCCGGTCAGCGCTGTGGGAATCTGCATTTTCAGTGCCTTTAATCTTTCATTCCAAAGCACATCCCACTGCACATCCACATAGGGCAGATCTTTATAAATTTTATAGTTGGCACGGACTGTGCTTTTGCCCAGTTCAAACAGACTCTCCACTTCCGTCAGCACATCACCGTCTTCAATGATCCGCACAGAGTGCATATCTCGGAACACGCCACCCGTGCATTCGGCAAGCGCAAAGGGTACAGGATTGGTACCAACATTGACCAAATCGAACCCCCAGGGATCTGCAATATCATCATACATCACAGGCTGGAATCCGCTGCCTTGCAGCATTTCCCGTCCGCCGATCACCAGGCTCTCCATCAGACCGGTATTTCTGCTGATCGTCACCTGTCCGCATTGGGTATTTACCACTATATTCCCTTGCAGATCGTCTTTGCGCTCCACTTTTTCTCTCTGGGAGACGGTAATATCAAACCGTGTGACGCCCAAAGGTGCAAGCTCGCCTACAAAGGTGATTCGTTTTCTTCTGTCATAGCTGATATTGCTCAGCTCGTGAATGCACTGAGATGCCACCACTTTTCCATTTTGCCGTACCGTGACCACATTTTCCCACTTGTCAATATCAAAAATCGTCTTGGTAGAGAGGAACTCTACTTCGCACTGCGTTTTACGGGCATAGGGCATTGCATTATAAACAAAAATGGGATACTCGCCCTCTCCTGCCTTTTCCTGACGGGAACAAATGGAGAAAAATGCCTTGTTAAATTCCTGTGTCAGGGTTTCGATGGCACTGTCCACCTTGCGGATTGCGCTTTTTTCTCCCTCCTGGGTACAGGTACCGCTGAGAACATCGTGGAATGCAACACTGGCCAGTGCCACATCACCACTATGAAATGCACCATCATTCCAGGTATACAGACCATTAAGCCGAGCAACGGAACAGAGCTTCTCCGTTGCAAACAGTTTCGTTTCCAGTTCCATTTGCTTCTGCTTAATGCGATTCATAGATGTATATGCGCCAACCAGGCAAGGCATAGACTTGTCATATTCTCCTTTGGAAGGCACTTCTGCAAAGAACTGCTCCGGCGTAGAATGTACAATTTGGAACGGGGCTTCCTTCTGATAAACCTCCAAGGCTGCAAAATCCTTCCGGGAAGGATTACCGCCGTGGTTGCCAACGCCCCAAAGCGCCGCTATCACAGTATCCTCTTCCGAGAATCGAGATACCTTTTCCGTAATATCACGGACAGCATTGCCAAAGCTGGTGGTATAAAGGCTGTCACTGTCGCAGCGCCAAACCTTGATTTCACTGCCATCCTTGCCCACCCATGTAAACACATCGCCGGGAAGGTCGATGAGATTGCGCATAGGCCGGCATACAATATTTCCTTCAAAGCCGCACTTTCGAAGAATCTGCACCAGACCTACTGTATGACCAAAGCTGTCAAAGTTGACGGAAACCGTGGGGCGTTTTCCGAATTTCTCCCAAAAGTATTCCCGTCCCAGCTTAATTTGCCGTACAAAGGCTTCACCGGAGGGCATATTACAGTCCGGCTGCAAATACCAGCCGCCCATGATGTGCCATTTTCCCTCTTTTACCAGCTTTTGGATGCGCGCAAAAAGCACAGGATCATACTGCTCGATAAATTCATATAAAATGGCTTCATTGTGGCAGAAAATATAGTCGTATTCGTCACAAAACTCTGCCGCCTGATAGAACGTGGAGATCGCAGTACCGAAACCTTCCTCCCAGTCCCACATCCAAACCGGATCAATATGAGAATTACATATCAGATGCAGTTTTTTCATAGCGTTTACGCTCCTTTTTGCGCTCTTATATAATATCATTTTCTGTAAAACTCTTGGACCAACGGAAGAACCAGGGCGCATACATATGCTCCTGCTCCAAAGCATCTGCCCAATAAGGCATCCGCTCCTCCTCCAGCTCATAAATACGCTGGATTTTGCCGTTTAAATAATCCTCCAGTACATCGTATACTGTCTGGCAACGCGCTGCCATACCGCCATAGCGGATATCCATTACTTCGAAGCCAAAGCCCTTGTTATCCGTCATCCAAAGAGCCCGGAAAACTCGACGGAATTCCTCAATTTTTTGTTTTAGTACAGGAAGTTCCTTCTGCATAGCTGCCATGGTCTGTCTGTCCTCAGCCAGATAGGCTCGCCGCAAGCGTTTACTGAAAGTGGTTTTTCCTGCCATCACATTGCAAAGCGCTACATACAGGCGGAAAATATAAGAAAATTGACTGTCAAATTCACTAAGCGGCAGCAAACGGTTATAGAGCTTGCAATAATGTTCATCGGCATCATTGGGAATGTGGCAGTCCATCATACCAATGAGCAAATCGTTGTGCAATGCCCAAATGCTTGCATTGGAGATTTTTGTGTCCAGACGAACCATATAATTTATTTCATCGGCTATTTGCCACTGGGCGCAGGTATAGCCGGTAAACGCCATAACCATATCGTCCAGTTCTGCCGCACAGGGGTAGAGCTTATGGGCTGCATACCAAAAAGCGGACATAATGGCATAAAAGGGACATTCATTTCCGAAGTCACCCCAGGTGGTCATCAGAATATCTGTGACACCAAACTCCTTTGCCACCGGAAAGGCTATATCCATAATTCTTAGGGACAGGCCGTTATCCGGGGCAGTACCCATATGTTTATGCAAAGCCCCGGCAAAGCTCACTTTGCCTGCCGCCTTCACGATCCGTGCAAAGGTGCGGCGGTAGGCTTCCGGATCGGTTTCATAGTACTCCCAATACACCGGTGTCTGCGTGCCGTCAAAAAGCTCTCCGGGAATTTCATCAGTTTGCCCTTCCAGATAGAATGCATCTGCCCAGAAATCCGGCTGAATTCCCTCTTCTTTGCAAATTTGGAACACCCTGTTAAAATGCTGCAGGTACCGCTCTCTGCCAACCGGCGCTTCGTCCATACCGATATGGATTCGGCTGGTGCCAAACACTGCCTTGCAGTGGCGCAGACATTTGCGTATGAATTCATAAACCCCTTCGTCACCGATCCGTAAGGTGCATCCGTCCTGCATTTTTGCCTTATAGGGTTCCCAGGAAGACAGATGGGGCATATGGGATAAGGTTTGGATACAGGGTATAACCTTAATATGAAAAACAGCTGCAAAAGCTATGATATTTCGAATTTCTTCTACCGTATAACGCCCGCGCTTATAGCCAAAATAGGGTTCATCGGGCAGTTCATAGGTATCTTCTGTATATAATTCCAGGTATGTATAGCCGGCTAAGGCCATCATACAAATCAGCCCCTCGATTCGATGGGGCAGCATCACTGCGTTCCGGGAGCAATCCAGCATCAGACCAAGCTGCTCTGCCTCCGGTTCAATAGCGTATGTCCCCGGCTGCATAACCAAGGATCTTGCCAGTGCCATATAAAAATGGGGCACGGTATCATAAAAAATATGGATGCCTTGTTCGGTCTTTTCCACAATCGTAGAAACTGCAGGGGTTGCTGTCACAGCAACCCCTGTGTTACTTTGTTCCAACAGACCGTAAGCTGCAAGCTTCTGTATTCCATTTTTCAAATTATCAGAAAGCTGATCGCAATTTACTGTCATCATCATTTACTCCTCTATGTATACACGGACATTATCTAAATAATAAATCTGGTCGGTATCGTACAAACGGCCATCTTCGAATTCCACATAGAATCCATCTACCTGAGAAAGATCCGGCTGAAGCTTGTTGGCAAATTCCTCAGCGGTAATCTCAATATGTGTCCAGCCGTTGGGGTTCAGGTCAAACCGGAAGGATGTGCTGTACTGATTGTCATCGTGCCAAATATCCTCCCAGGCATAGTTCCAGGTACCGTCACTGGTGGCGGTACGCACATAACGGTTCAGATAAAAACGAACCGAACGGCTTTCCTCCTGGTCATTATACACATCAAAGGATATTTTGCTCAAGTTGGAAAAATCTGTGGTTTCATTGAAGAATGCGGTATCCGTAGCCATACGCAGGGACACATCGGACTCTCCGGCAGGCACAACAACCTGCAAACTCTGGTCACCATAGGTCACAAGATCCGGGTTCTCAGACTTTTTGATCTGAGCCATTTTTCCACCGGTATACTTGACCTGGCTGCATTCAAAATAGTTTTCAAAATCGCCAATCAGGTAGTAATATTCACCGATTTCCTCGTCATACTCCATCACATTGCTTCTGTGTTTTTCTTCCCGAACAGCATCCGACTGGGAACCCTGATCATCAGAGGTCTGGCTCTGCCGGTTTTTACAACCGGCAAAGCACAGCACCAAGCTTATGCACAGAAAAGCCGCAAGTATTCTGTTTCTCATGCTTAACCCTCCTGAACAGTAAAGCCGTCAAGGTAAACTTCCACAGCTTTCCCCGATTCAAACACCAGATCCAGTTCACCCAGCATATCCAAGTTGGAAACATTACCGGGAACAGGTGCATCTACCTTGGTCCACTGACCGGGCAGCAGTTTTACACTGCCCACCGTATGTACCTGATTATCATAGAAGGATACAGTTGCCTGGAGTTCCTCTGTGCCGGGGTTGTACACATAGAAACTGATATTCTTGACGGTTGCAAAAGTGCCGCCTATAATGGCGGAATCTTTCAGCAGCGCAACATAGGGCGTAACCTCGGACTGACTCTGATTGAGCACAGCATGCACGGATTTTGCCCCGTCCAGAGCATAGTCGCTGCTGATATTCAGAGTATCTCCACCCATGCA
Organism: Faecousia sp.; assembly: GCA_045646805.1. Classification (GTDB taxonomy): domain Bacteria; phylum Bacillota; class Clostridia; order Oscillospirales; family Oscillospiraceae; genus Faecousia. Next base: position 21,509 of record JAZRLK010000069.1, on the reverse strand, counting down.
GATCAGATACGAATCTGTGGTCGTAGCGGTTTCAAAACTTTCTGCTTTCAGATTACCTGTAACCAATGTACAGATATAATCTTTTGTCACGCCCTGATTGGATACGGTGAAATTGCAGCTCTTATTCTGGGACAAATCCAAAGTGATGGTATAGAAGCCATCCTCATCGGGTGTTAACACATTCCCGCCATAGGATACTGCGGCATTTTCATCCAGGCAGACAAACTCTACAGTTCCCTCATTCATAAAGACATCCTGTGTCTTATACAGGACTGCTGTGGGCTGCCGCAAATCTGCGATCATCTGGAATAGCTCTTTGCGCGTATTGTTAAATGTGTCGGCATCTGTAGTGGGAATGGTGCCGGTAAAAATCCGGTTATACAATAGCTGCAGTGCTGTTTCCGGTGACAAACCGTTGGCATAGTAGATTTCCTTAAATGCCTCGATCAGGTCATAGTCCTGCACACCGTCACGCCAAGCCATAGCACGCAGACCGGGGCAAGGACCTTTCAGACCATAGGTAGCACCGGGGTAGAACAGATTGCCGTCACCGGGTGTAATGCCGCCAGGTCCGGGGGAAGAGGTTTCCCATCGGTTGGGGGTCACATCACCGCTGGGACCGTAATTGTAGTTAACAGTCTTCCAGGCCATCAGCAAATCGATGCCATAGCTGTTGCACATCCAGCCCAGAGTACGAGTACCCACAGCAGGACTGTCAAAGGCATAGTTGGCATAGGGATAGAAGGGCGTGCAGCACACATAGGTCCAAAGCTCCATATCCTCTCTGCCTTCCTTCAGCTGTGCAAGATCGGAGGCATTGTTAAAGAAGTCATTGAGAATACAAATGGTTGCCTCTTTCAGGCCTTGACTTGCCAGAGTATTGCCGGAAATGTTGCAGGTGAGCATATAGGGCATATTCAGCAGGGTATCGGAAACAACGCCGTCATAGTAGGCATAATCCCCAGTACCTGCATATTTTGCTCTGAGAATCTCATCTGCATCATTGAGCATTTTTAGGTAAACAGTCAGAGATTTGCGTGCTATTTCAAACTGAGTCTCGGTTTGCGGCTCATCCACGTGGTCATAGGGATAGTAGAAAGCCTTGGACAGATAATTGACTTTATCCGTCACCGACATTTCTGCAATGGCAACCACATACTCCCGCAGCAGTCCCACATTGAACTGCACTTCCTCACCATCATACCAGCCGGGGCTAGTATCAAACTCGATGCGGTAGGTGTTAAAACCGGGATAGTCATAATAAGCCTTCAGCCGCTCCAGATAGGTAGGCAGATCCATAACCTCATCCGTACCGGGTACGATGGAGCTCATATTATAATCCATCAGAACCTCGGTATACAGGATTGCCATTTCGTCAGAGCCGTCCAGCTCAGCCGATTCAAATGCCTCTCTGCCGAAATAAGGGGCATAGGTCTTTAAGGCGGAGGTATCCGGCAGGGTCACATCGTAAACTGTGACATCCATAGGTACCTTGTAGGTCTCCACTTCGGTCTTTACTGTAACAGTACCCTGATACAGACCGGCAGGGGTGTTCTTTGTTGTGGAAACATCAAAAAACACCGCTTGGTTATTGCCCTGCTCCACAAAGTTCTCACCATACGCCACAGCCGTTTCAAAGGGCAGCATAGGATCGGGCAATTTATGGCCGTAGTAATCCGGGTAGGTTTTGCCGGTGCTGTCATCAATGGACTGATACTTCAGCATATACACATCAATGTCACTGGCCAGAATCTTTTCATTTCCGCACACCAAATCTGACACAGATACTGTATAAGAAGGAATGTCCTGCTTGGCAAACAGCATCAGCTGTGCGCCCTCTTCCTCGTTTCTTGCCATATCGATGGTAATGATATTTTTGCCGGCAGCCGCTTCAGCCGCTTTACCATCATCGTCCAAAACGATTTTTGCGGTGGCAGATTCGCCCCACACTACAGCATCTTCGCCCTCAATTTTCTCCTGACTGCCGCCGGAATTCGACACATTGCCGCAGCCTGCCGCCAAGACAAGCAGCACCAGAACCAGGGAAAGTGCAAGTAGTCTTTTCCGAATCATATTGTTCTCCTTTCACAGGGCATCTGTAAAAATATTATCACAGATGCCCACAAGCCTTACTCGAAAAGTCTGTTCAGATAGGTGCTCCAGCGTTCATCGGAATACTCAGTCAGGAAGACATTGTTATATTCCTCGGGAGTTTGTCCGTTTTTAGCGGTCATCATATCTACAAAGTAGGTATTCAGGTTATAGGGCTGAACATTTGCCTTGCTGAAAATATCGCCTACACGGTAGAAGCCAACATATACGGCATCCTTGGTGCAATCATAGATGGACTTTTCTGTTTCGTGCAACTTCTCGTAGTCGTAAGCATACTGGAAGGGAGAGAAACCGCCGGCACAGTTGTCCTTAAAAATCTGAATACCTTCATCAGAGGCCATAAACAGCAGGAACTTGTCTGCCAAATCCTTAGCATTGCTGTAAGTAGGTGCAAATACAGTATGGGTAGGCGCCAGAGTGGCAACCATATTACGGGCAGAACGGATGTACTCCACTTCTTCCTCCGTTACACCGGCAGGCAGCTCGCCATTGCCATCCACATAACTAACTACCTGAGAGAGCATCTCATCGGAGGTAATATTGGGCAAACGCTTCTCCTTACCGGCAGAATAGCTGTTTGTTGCCTCCAAAATATTGCTGGTCACAGGAGCCTTCATCATCTTAATGGTGGAGTCCAGTTCGATGGTTGTATTGTTCTGTACCTCTTGCATCAGCCAGTCGCCTGCTACATAGAAGGCATACTTATTCTCCTGGAGCATAAAACTGGTCTGATAGTCATTCAGACGGTCCACAGCAATTTCTGCAGCATTCGAAATCACATAACCGGCATCATAGTTCAAAAATTGATAGCAGGTTTCTGCAGAAGCCAAACGACCAGGCTGGTTAAACACCTTGTTGGAGTTCTTCTCCTCACGGTTCATACTGCTGTTGTAGCCAATGCCCTCATAGAACTTGGTATAGTTTTCAAAGCCCTCATACTGCGCCCACCAGATCTGATACAGAGAAGTAGACCAATAGTCCACCATGCCGGGTACCAGGATCACACAGCCCTTGGCCTTCAATGCTTCGCACAGTGCAATCATTTCATCGGTGGTGTTGGGCACTTTCCAGTTACCCTCGCCCAATGCGTTGTTGATAACATCCTCATTGTAGAACAGGCAGTGATTACCTGCTACATAGGGCATCCAGTAATAAGTATCGTCCGCAGCATCTTCTGTGTCACGGCCATCCACCTGACACATTTTACGCAGACCGGGGAACAGCTTTTCTGCAATGGTCTGATCCTCACCGGGAATTGTGGTGTTATAAAGCTCGGTCAGATCCCGCACTGCCTGACCGCCCTCGTACATTTTTGCAAAAGAGGCCAGGGTTCCATAGCCTTCAGACTTACTGAAGTACAAATCAATATCATTGGTATTGGGGTTACGCAGGCTGTTCTCAACCTGACCGGCTGTTCTGACAACCTGCAGGTTTACATTAACACCGGGATTCTTTTCCTGGAATGCCTTTACCAGCGCTTCCATCCACTTTGTACCGTAGCCCATAGCATAGTACATAATGTTCAGATTGGTGGTATCCTCCACGGAGTTATCCACCACATGATTGGAATTGGAACCGCCGCAACCGGTGAACACAACACTCAAGGAGAGTGTGACACAAAGCAACAGTGCTATCCATCTTTTTGTTCTCATAATCAATCACCTTTCGTTTCTGTTCTGCTTAGCCTTTAATGCCGCCGGCAGAAACATTTTTGTTGAGTTTTCCACTGAATATCGCATACAAAACCACAACCGGAATAATCGACAGGAAGATACCTGCAAAATAGGTCGGTGTCTGTAATCCGATATAGAACATATATGTCTGTAACACATACAGCATACTGGAAAGGGTGGGATTGGTTTTCTGGTACACCATAACCGTCGCATAGTCATTCCAGTAGAAAATGAAATTCATAATGCCCTGTGCCGTAATAATCGGCACTGCGCAAGGCAGCATAATATTTTTGAACACGGCAAAGGGACCTGCGCCGTCGATCTTCGCTGCTTCCGCATAGGCATTGGGAAGTCCCTTAAAATAGGCATACATAATCAAAAACAGTCCACCGTGTCCGGCACCCTGACTGACATAGTACAGCCAGTTGTCCACCATATTCATTTCCGCCAGCATTTTATATTTTGCTGCGTCCTGACCATAGGTAGGAATCATCATCTGCACCATAATAAAGCCGTACAGGAATTTTCTTCCCCGGAACTCATAACGGGCCGTCACATAAGAGAACAGCGTGGTTACCACCAATCGGGGCACAGTACAGCCTAAGCTATACACCAGAGAGTTGATTAGCATTTCCGGGTAGCTTACCTGGCGCATAATGCCATTTTCGCCGCCTACCTCGATCTTAAATTTTGAGGAAACATCAATAAAGTTTTGGAAGGTATATTTGCCCACAAACAAACCATGCTCGCGAACCTTAGTTAAATACATTGTTGGATCGCCCAAAGCCACATTCAGGCCCCAAACAACCAGAAACAGCAGAGCACAGCCCCACACCAAAGGCGTAACACCCAGGAAATTCACCCAAAAACCGTTGGAACGAAGCTCCCGCCGGCGAGATTTTAAACTTGCCATCAGTACTCCACCTCCGTGCCAAAACGCTTCATAACCCCACGGAATATAACATACAGGGGTATGGTCAACAATGTGAAGATGATGCCCAATGCCGCCGCGTGGTTATATTCATTGACATTACCGTTCAGAACAACGCTGTACATCCAGTAGCTCAGGGTTTGGGTGCCGTATTTGCCCTCAGTCAGCACCAGCACCGAACCGGTAGCGCCGAACATACCAATAATCTGAATAGAAAGCATATTCACGAAGTTAGGCCACACCAAAGGCAGTACCACCGTGGTAAACTCTCTTGCCGGGGTAATACCCTCCAAATTGCCATACTCGATCAAATCTTTAGGAATACGGCCTATGATACTGGTCCAGGTCAGCAGGTTTGCGCCTACGCCAACCAAAATATCGTAAATCAGCACATACAAAAGACCGCTTTCTGTCAGCATAGAGAACGTACTCTCAGCACCGGTCAGCTCCTTCAGTTGATAAAACAGCCAGCCATCGGATGCCATAAATTTCTTATACAGCAGCGCGACCATAATGCCGCCGATTGCTCCGGGCAGATACAGGGCCATACGGATGAATTTGTGACCAAATACCTTCCGGAACAATAAGTATGCAAAAAACATACAAAGGGGAATTAACAGCGCATTCATCAGGAAAAAAATCATCGTGTTTTTGAATGCCAGCGGCATATCCACACCGGTTGCCATGGTGAGTGCTTCGATAGCCCATTTAAAGTTATCGAAGCCGATCTCACCGGTAAGCACATTGGTAAAGGTCATCACAATACTGTTCCATTGGATGCCGGCCCAAAAAACAACCAGATGTAAAATAGCCGGTGCGCAAAAAGCAAGGATCAGCAGTTTCTCGCGGCGGGTATTTTTTGTCTTTCTTCCGCTTATTTTTCTCATTGTTTGCGCCCCTTCTTCCCTGCTCTTATCACCACTGTAACAATCGCGCCCAAAACAGCCACCGACGCAGCTACAACTGCAATTATAATAGGCAGGCTTGTTTTGCCTTCATCGTTCGTATTTCCCGATTCTGCCACAGGACCATCCTGGGAACTCTTTTCTGCTTCTGCCTGAATGTGCTTATCCTCCCGGATACCGCTGATCGTCAGCGTGTAGGTCAGTGTAGTCTTATCGTAGCTTACCATCGGTAGGAAATCCACCTCATTGACCGTAAGGCTCTTTAAAGTATAGCCGCCGTCCATTTTGATGTGCACAGTCACAGATCCACCGGCTACAACAGAGGTCTTATCCAGAATGAACTTCAGATTTTCCCCATCGTCTGCAGTTATGTTATAAGTACTGTTATCATCAGCCAGGCTATAGCTGAAGCTGATGTCCTCCTGAGCATTTTCCAGAACGAAAGCATAACCGCCATCGGGATTCAGAACTGTTTCCACCTGCTCGCCATTTACAGACAGTGTTTCCAGCTTCTTTCCTTCCATGGGGAATACCACGATTTTCACAGCTTCGCCCTTCAGGAACAGGGGTTTGAAGGCGACTGTTGCTTCATTTTTAGCAGCATCCTTGGAAACATCGGTTACCTGTCTGACATCCATTGTAGATGCCAGGATGAAATCATCACCGGTATCCGGGGTGCGAACCATAATGTTCAGCGTGCTGTCATAACGCTGGGTGCTGTCATAATAGGTGATCAGTTCCATTTCGTCCATATTTTCGCCGGCCTTGACATACCAGCGGTCATACTTGTAAACGCCGTCTTCGTAGCACTTTACAATACCCACTTCCACAATACTCCAGGAATCCGGCTTGAAAATATCTGTATTGCCGGTGCTCAAAGCACTGACATGGAAGCCGTGAGAAATGGTGGCAAAGCCGCACCAAATCTCAATGTGTGTACCCACTCTGGACCAGATATCCGAGGTATCCGAGCCATAGCCCAAACGCAGACCCCCGCCGGTTTTGGGAATGTAATAAGCGAAGCGAATGGCTCTGTTCAACACGCCCTCCTGACCGTCGGCAAAAAGTGTGCCGATCTGGTCAACACTGTAGGCCGGAAGAACAAATTTCTTCTTTCCGGTAAGCTCATACAAATCATAGACCTGTGCTTCGTCCACAGTCAGATTGTGCACCGAAATTTCAACAGTCAGTTCATCATTTTGGGCAGGATTCTCCAATTCGAACACATACACATTCTGCTTGTCGCTGACCGGTGTGATCCGCTGACCATTCAGCAGCACCTGCTCCATAACCACCGAGGTATAGGCATCCTGCTTGGCCAATGTAATATCAACGACGGACTTTTTGCCAACAACCGCATCCGTATTAGAGATGATATATTCACTGTTTTCTACCGTTTCACCGTTTACCATATAGGTAACCGGGATGGTGATATTTTCATACTTAGTTGATAGTGTAACCGGGGATGTGGTGTATGCACACAGCAAATTGCCCCGGGCGCGATTTCCGCTCTTATCCAAATAAGACAGGATTTCCTCACCATCAACCTTCAAATAGATCTTCTTACCGGAGGTTCCCTTGCTGCTTTCATAGAAGCTGGTAACACCAATCTCCATTTCAAACTTTTCCGGGAAGCGGGTATCCACACCGGCCAGAACCTCATCGGTGGCACTGTCACGCAGCACCAGGGATGTACCGCCACCTGCGGCAAAGTAAAAACTCAGCCGGTAGCCCATTTTATCAAACAGGTCGCTGCCCTTGCACAAACCCAGAATCAGCTCCTGCATAGCACTGCGGTCAACCTTACCGGTATCCATATTCACACGCAGGGCAAAATTGCCGCTGTTGTCAGCCGGAATCTGACCCAGCACATTTGTCCAGATCACTGCGCCGCCGGCATCGGTACGGTTCAGCTTTGCACTGGCTCTGCCCAATAGATCGTAAATATCGTAAACCGCAGGCGTGCCAAATTGGAAGTTTCTGTAGGAAGCCATCGGCAGATCCACACCGCTGGCATAAATATCTGCCTTTGTGCCCAGCTGATCCTTGGAAAGGGCATTGATCGTATCGTCATAATGGAGAATTTCTTCCCCATCTATTTTCACATAGATCCGCTTGCCCACCACTTTATTATCCGCATCTGCATCATACAGATCCACAATACCGAATTCCAGCTCATATTTTCCGTTCAGATCAATACTGGGGTCCGCACTGTATATCTGTGTGGCTGCTCTGTGAAGCTTTACTGTGTCTGTCCCATCTGTTTTCGTGACGATTTCCAGCACATAACCGCTGTTTAGCTGGACAGCCATGGAGTTATCCATCAAGCCCAGACCCAGCATAACCGTTTGGGCTTCATCCATGGTAACGATGCTCTTGAAGGCCATGTTTTCTTTGTGCTCCGGCGGCATATTACCCAGAGTCGTGCCCCAGTTATTCGGATTGGATGTGCGGCCCTGCAGGTTTAGCTGCTGCGTGCCCTGCAGATCGTACAGATCGTAAACATTGGCGTTTCCGGCAGTAAAATTCCGGATTTTTCCCAAAAGCAGATCGTTTCCGCTGACATAAATATCCACCTTTGTGCCCAATGCATCCGCAGTCAGGAATTTATCCTGATCGTCATAATGGAAAACCTCTGTGCCGTCCAGCTTCACATAGATCCGCTTTCCGACCACTTCATCATCGGCTAAAATATCCACGACGCCAAATTCCAGATCGTGCTCTCCGCAAAAATCCGCATCTGTATCCTGAATGTAAATTTGCGTGCCTGCTCTGTGGATTTTCACCGTATCTGCATCACCGGTTTTGTTTACAATCTCCAGCACATAGCCGCTGTTCAGCTGAACCGCCTGGGACAGATCCGTTAAGCCCAGACCCAGCATAATGGTCTGATCTTCATCTACCGTGATTTGGGATGCAAATGCCGCATTGGCCTTGTGGGCTTCGCTCACATGACCCAAAGTTGTGCCCCAAACACCCTGCAGCTGACCGGCAATCGTTAATTGTGCAACGCCCTTCAGCGCATACAGGTCATATACCGTAGCATTGGCTGTTACCTGAGGTAACGACGGCTCGGTGATTTCCGGTTCGGTAGGTTCCGGGGGAGCAATCTCTTTGGTTGTGTTCATTTGGATCGCCGCGCCGTAGTGGAAGTCCACGATCTTGGTGCCCAGGGCATCGCCTGTCAGATAACCATTCATATCGTCGTATTCACAGACTACCACATCATTCATCTTTACATAAAGATGCTTACCTACTCTGTTTCCGTTTTGCAGAATGTCCACAATACCTGCTTCAAACACATAAGTGCCTGCAACACCCTCCACGGATGTATCCTTTAAAGTGGAATTGTTTCTTCTGATCTCCACCCGGTTGGTATTTCCGTACAGATAAACCGCATAGCCGGGAGGATCCCATACACTGGCCCCATCCTTGGCATTGAGGGAAAGACGAACCTCCTGCGCACCCATAGTCAGCTCGGTCTTAAAGGCCATATTTTCCTTGTGCGCCGGGCTGATGCTTTTATGGATCTGACCTTCCCATGCACCGGCATCGGTTCCCGGAATGTTGTTAGCTTCCAATCCGGTCAGATCGTAAATGTCATACACCGCAGCCTCTGCCACTGACCCAGTGGGAATTGTTTCCGTGGGTTCCGGCTCGGTAGGTTCTGTAGGCTCAATTTCCTCAGAAGCGTCCATTTGGATCGCTGCGCCGTAATGGAAATCCACGATCCTGGTACCCAGAGCATCGCCTGTCAGGTAACCGCTTAGATCGTCTGTTTCACAGATGGTTTCCCCGTCCATTTTGACATATACATGCTTACCTGTTCTGACACCGTCCGTTAAAATGTCCACCAAACCGATTTCCAGCTCGTATGTACCATGAACAGCGGGAACGCTGCCAACCACCAGGTCCTTTTGGTTTCGATAGATGGCTACATAGGGCGCACCATTGTTATCATTGATATAAACCGCATAGCCGGGGGGATCATAAATACTGGTTCCCTCCTTAGCGTTGATGGCAAGACGGACTTGCTGCTTACCCATGGTCAGCTTGGTCTTGAACACAATATTTTCCTTGTGCTCTGTGCTGACCTCTCCAAGAATCTGACCGTCCCAGGTTTCATCTGTACCCTTAACGGTATTGGTATTAGAGCCAGTCAGATCAGAAATGTCATACACAACCGGCTCGGCATATGTGCTGTTTTCTATGGCAAGCACAGATAATTCAGCCACATTCATCAGTGAAGGCAAAATTATTGCAAAAGCCAGTACAAATGCCAATATCCTTTTCTGTAGAATTCTTTTCACGTGTATCTTCCTCCCATTTTCCTATAAAACCTTAGCTAAGACCCTCGGTATCGAAAATGTATCTTGTTCCATAGGTATAAGTCTGCACGGTTATTCCGTCCTTCAAAGTCTGGGTCTTCTCAATCAAGCGGTCACTTTCGTAGCGGTACTCCTCTGTTATATTGCCCTCAGGCATCACATTGGTTGCCTTCACCACTCTACCCTGGTCATCATAGACAAACTCATAGGAGATATCCTTGCCGTTTGTCTGCTGACCGGCCATACGGCTCACCCGACCCTGTTCGTCATATTCATAAGTATACCGAATGGTATCGCCGATCAGCGTTCCCTCCGGCATAAATTCCACCCGCGGTCCAGTGAGGATGATGCCACTATCATCGTAGGTATACTTAAATGTGGAAACCTTACCCTTTTCGTCCTGGTAACGGGTACAGTTGCCGTTTTTATCGTACTTATAGGTGCAAACGGCTTCCGGCTCTGCAACGCCTGCACGGAACATTTTCTTTTCCACCAGACGACCGGCATCGTCATAATGGCAGGTAAAGAAAACCGTCAGATCGGTACTTTGGTAGATTTTTTGCAGGACCCCCTGATTGTCATAGTGACAATAGGTTGTTTCCACGCCTGTCGGCACAGTTCTTTCCATTTTCAGCAGTCCGTTTTCCACCTTGGTAAACCGCTGCAGCATTTCGGCATTCCCCTCTGCTGTATACAGCTCAAAAAGCTTTTGGGCAGCTTCATAATCGGTATATTGCTTTTGGATACCGTTTTCTTCCATTGTAAAGCTGTTTTCTGCCAAATAGCTGTTTAAATAATCGTCAGTCGTATTGGCATTCTGACCATTGTCACAAGCGCAAAGCATACATACCGATGCCAACGCCAAAATCATACATACTAATTTTTTCATTGTATATTCCCTCTTTCTTACTGTGGCAATGCCGCTTCAAACAGCTTTCCGCCTTGTAATTTCCATTCCTCCGTGCCATAGTGGAAAACGCCTTTTGTTTCTTCCGGAATTTGTATCTCAAAATGAATTTGATTGTCTTCCTTGTGCCAACTTACAAAAATCGTTCCCGATTCTGTCCGTATACTGCCCTTGGCACACTGCATTTGCTTTGGAATTTGCGGACAAATTACTAAGTTTTGGTAACCGGCAGTATCTTCTGCCTGGCCAATACCCAAAACAGACGTAAAAAGCTGTCGGGCAGAGGCGCCAAACATGGGATGATCATGAGAATCTCGTCCGTGCCAGTCCTCCCAAAGGGTAGTAGCGCCCCGATCTTTCATATAAAGGAAGCTACCCAATTCCCGGCTGTTCAAAAGTTCATAAGCCAGGTCTTTTTGTCCATTACGGAAAAGTACATCCAGCAAAATGTCCGTTCCTAAAAATCCCGTGTCAAAGTGTCCCAACTTTTCATAATGGCTGATCAGATTATGAAGGGTTCGCTCGACTCCCAGGCCAAGATCCAAACCGTAGGCATTGGCACCCTGCACATTATCAAAAAAGTTTCCGGTTTCCTCGTTAAAATAGGTATTCACCAAGGCTTGCTGCAAATTCCTTGCCTTGGCAGCAAAGGTTTCGATTTCCTCGGGTATATCCAGCACTGCAGCGATTTTTTCCAGGATATGCAGGCACTTTATGTAGAAATAGGTGTTTACAAAGGGTTCTGGTAGAACCGTTTTTTCTAAAGTACACCAATCACCCAGGCACCAGCCGCCAGGCTCTTCGGATTTTACCAAATTGTTTTCCAGTCGGCTGTCCAGATAGCTGCACCATTTTTTCATTGGTTCATAACACTGCCGAAGAATTTCCGCTTCCCCATAATGCCGGTAGTAGGCATAGGGTACCAGCACAATGGCGCAGCCCCAGCCTCCGGGACCACCGCCGCCACCCATAAAGGGTGCCGTATGCTGCACATGGCCGCCGGTTTTATCCTGGCAGTCCAGAATATCTCGAATCCATTTGCGGTAAAATTCCCGACTTTGTAGGGTCAGCATTGCCGCTTCGGCACAAACCTGACCGTCACCGGTATACCCTAACCGTTCTCTGTGGGGGCAATCCGAGGGAACGCCGCCGTGCATATTGTTCAGCTGGGTTCTTAAATAGGCTTGATACAGCCAATTCATACCCTCGCAGTCGCTTTGGAAGGTAGCGTTCACCGGGGTATCGCTATGGATCACCTGCACTTCCAAGCTATCCACCGGACCAATCACTTCAAAGTATCGGAAGGCGTGCCACGCAAACAACGGCTCAAAGCTACGGGTTTTCCCATCGCAAATGAACACATCTTCCATAATTTGCTTACAGCCGCTGGCACAGTCATAATCGCTGCCGGTGGTTTTAAAATCCAGCTCCCCATCCACATAATTCTCTGCAAAACGCAGGGTAATTCGGGTGCCTGCGGGGGCGCTGGTAGTAATGCGGACATTTCCGCTGATATTTACACCTGCATCGTAGATTCGTTTATCGGCATCTTCCCACAAAAGAACAGGTGTAATCGTCTGTATCACTTTGTCAGCAGGGCAAGTCTGCAAGGTCAGCTCCGACTGGGGTGTGGGAACGATCTGAACCGGTTTCCACACCGGCTCCTGATCCAGCCTTCCGGCATCGTGTACCTCGCCGGTAAACAGGTGGCTGGAAACAATTTCGCTGTCCCGCCACAGCTCTGTGCCATCGGAGAAAATTTCCTTACATCCGCTATCATCCTGAAATACCAGGCAGAATGCTGTCTTCAGGTCCTGTCCGAATATTCCGGAACCCTCGATGGTGCGTTCTGTTTGCCGGTAAAAGCCATTGCCCAGCCGTATCTCGATGGTATTTTCACCAGGCTTCAGGGCACGGGTGCAATCATAACGAAGAAAGTATATTCTGTGGGTAAATGTATCGGAAATGGGATAAAGCAAGCCGCTTAAATCTCTTTTTTCGTAATCGCTGAAAGCCGGAACAAATCGGTCTTTGGTAATCTCCATACCGTTGATCCGCACGGCAAAGTAACCTAATCCGGTAATTTCAATATAGGCATCTGTCGGCTGATCTGCCTGAAAGGTGTGGCAAATCACGGGACTCTGACAGCAGTCGTCAGCCTTCACCCAGCAGACATTATTTTTCTTTATTTCATTCATAGTTTTGCTCCTATATGGTATGTGCGATCTATAATGAAGGGCACAATGCATTTTCTGCATTGCCCGAATTGACGAAATTATTGGATAAATCAATGACCATTTACGCCTTTTCCCACAAGTTCGGGGTAGTGCTCGGCGTTATAGTGCTTATCTAATTGGTTAAAGACAAACAGCATCCAACCCAGTAAACCAAGGGTAAATGCCATTATGGCAGGAATACTGCCAATTAAGTGCAGCTGCAGGTGGGGAATTACCCAAACTGCAACACTCAGTCCGAAGGCAAGAAGCATACCGCCCACAGCCTTCAGAGGGTTTTTCAGGTATACAAAGGTCGCCAGCTTCAAATTGCCCCAAAAGTTATTTTGATATACGGCAATCACAACAATACAGCAGGCAACCAGCGGTGCTGCAAGAAAAATCAAAAGGCCGAGGGCAATTCCCTGCAGCCAAGCAGACTCCGCCTGCGCAGACAGCGCGGTGTACCAACCGATTTTGGCAAAAGCGTACCCAAAGCCAAACAGCAATCCGGTAGGCAAAAACTGTTTCCAGTTTTGCCGAATGCCTACCATAAAATCTGGAAACACCATAGCATTTTCCTCCCAGGCCAGCTGCCGCACGACCCGGATCACACCGGACAATCCCAAGAAAAATATGAGTATACCCGGTATACTGAGGACGGCACAGAAAATATGAAGCGGTGCAATCAGCATTGGAATGCTCTGCGGAGGAATCTCAGGATCCTCATATGCTGTCAGAAAATAGGTATCCTCATATACAGCAATCAACAGTAACGGAAGTGCGGAAACAAGCAAAATCAGAGCAATCCCCAGAAGCTTGCGCCACTGCAGCTTCACCACATCCCAAAAGACAGCCCGCCGTGTTTGCGGCAGCATAGATCTTTCGAAATCCTTAGATGCTTTTTTAATTTTCCGGAATCGGGACATAAGGTTCCTCCATTAAATATTCCAAAATCCGCAAGGCAGCATCGTCGGTTTGCATGCCGTTTCCATTCAAATGTGCAAGGTTTACAGATTCCTTGCTTAAAAATACATAATAGGTCTGCTCTGCTGAGCAGAAGGAAGAAAACCGGTTTCGATTTCCCGGTTTGTAGATTTCCAATCCGTAAGCCACGGTTTCCCCGTCTTTTTCCTGGGTATATACAGGAATGTCCTTGGGGGTTTCGGGCAACGGCATAAAAAAGCCATAGGCAGACAATTGATCCACCAGCTCTGCAGGAAGAATCAACAAGTCGCAATCATAGGCACGGGCCATCAAAATCTGCCCTAAATGCTCATGGTCAGCAAAGGTTTGGGACACATCCAAATAGGTAATTTTCTGCTCTGTAAGCTCATCGATGGCATTGGAAAGATCGGCACGAAGTGCGGTCACATCCAGGGAATCTCCAAAGAACACAATGCCAACCTTCTCATTTTTGGCAGGCTTTGCCAGCGTATCAAAAACAGCGGTCCAGACCGCAACGGAAAGCACAATCAGAAGGACATATTTCCACCAGTGGTAATGCAGATAGGCGTTGAATCGGGTGTCGGTTTTATGCTTGCTCATCGCCGCACACCTCCACGATCAGATTCCCCTTCAGACGAAAACGGTAATGCTGCCCTACCGTCAGCGTCATTGTATCCGCAGGCAGAAACAGTCGCCGGTCCGATAAGGAAACCTCGCAGCAGTCCACACCAATGTAGTGGATGATGGAACTTCCAATTTCCAGCACCTGCCCGGTGGCCTCCCGGTTGGCCCGGTCATAAAGCTGCAGCAGTTTCTTCCGGGGAAACACACACATACTCAGTCGTGCGATGAGAAAACTGCCGCCGATGACATCTGCACCGATATTGGCGATGAGCATATATGTGTGATTTTGCTCTGTGCGCATTCCGGTGCATACAGCATGAAGGAAAACAATGACACAAAACACAAAGATGCAAAGCAGGCTATTGACGCGCAAATTCTTTTGGCAGGCAGCCCGGTCTGTGCCGAATATTGTTTGCTTCATGGGTTTAAGTACACCTCCAATAATTCGGAGCGGGGATTTTCAATCAGCTCCTTTGGGGAACCAATCACTTCTATCTTTCCGTTGTTTAACACCACCATCCGATCCGCCAGAGAGAATGCCTCCCCTAAATCGTGGGTGACGAACACAATGGTTGTGTGATATTGCTGATGCACCTGGCGTAAAAGCAGTCGCATCTGCCCGCGAATTTCCGGATCTAAATTAGAAAACGGCTCATCCAAAAGCACCAGATCCGGCTTCTTAATCAGTGCACGAGCAAGACCGACTCTCTGATGCTGACCGCCCGAAAGCTGTTTCGGTTTGCGGCTCAACAGCCAGCGGATGTCCATAATATCTGCGATTTCCTTCACACGACGATCAATTTCCTGATAGGGTGTACGGGTCATCAGCAATGGGAAGGCAATATTTTCATAGACAGTTTTTTGGGGATACAGCGTAACCTCCTGATCCACAAAAGCAAAATTGCAGGTTTTGATATCTAAATCATCAATGGGGATACCATCAACCAGCATTTGACCGTCCACATAAGGGATCATCCGCAAAATACTTTTAAGTAAGGTGGTTTTTCCACTGCCGGATTCTCCCACCACAACGAACAGTTCCCCTCGATCCACAGAAAAATTGAGCTTACTAAGTGCAGTGAACTGTTCCTTTTTATTCACATAAAATGCCGAAAAATCCTTACATTTAATCATATTATTATACACCAATCCACTGCATAATCGCAAGGAGGGGAGCTGCAGAGCAGCTCCTCCTCTTTTGCATTTTTATTAACTAACCTTGTTCATATACACGCGAACATCATCCAGATAGAACACCTGCTCTGTATCGAAGCCGGCGCCGCTGTCAAAAGCGATAATGAATGCGCCAACATAAGCCAGATAGTTCGTACCAATATCCGCTGCATTGATGGTGATCTCGTTCCAACCGGGAGCCAGAGTGAAACGGAAGGATTTATTCTGGGGATGATCATCGTGCCAGATATCTGCATCAGCCTTGAGATAAGTACCTGCATTATATACATCGCCGGATCTGTTATAGGTATTCAAATAGAACCGTACAGTCCTGTCTGTTGCCTGAGCATTATATACCTTGAAAGTGATCTTTGTTGCGCCGGAGAAATTGGTGGTTGCAGAGAAGTACTGGCTGCTGGTGGGAATCCACACAGTTTCCCCACCCTGTCCGGGCTGTACTGCCACCTTCAGGCTATAATTGCCGCTGCTTGCAACACTGCTCAAAGCAAGCTGTGCATTTCCGCTAAACTTATTCTGAATGGTCTCAGCATAGCTTTCAAAGTCAGCCAGCTGATAGTAGCCATCGGTATAGATATTGCCGTTTACGGTTGCAGCACTTTCTGCAGCAGGAGTTTCCAGAGCGTTCACAGTACCGGTAGCAGTCACCACACCGCTGAGCGCAGACTGGGCTTTGCTGATAATAGCAGCGTGCTCACTTGCATCGGATGCAGCCATCTGCAGCAGGGCATTACGCACGATGGCAAACTTGGCATCATTATCAATGGGCACAGTTGCATTTACTTTCTTGCTAATCAGAGATCCCCACCAGCTTCCAGTTTCACTGGAGGCTTTGATCGAATCTGTGTAGGTCTGTGTAATCAGGCCATACAGTGTGTTCAGATTCGCAGCAGAGCCGCCGTTTTCCATAACAGCATACATCAGGCTGTAATCATCCACACCGTCTCTCCAGGCTATAGCACGCAGGCTGGGGCAAGGACCGTCAATGCCATACTTGGCACCGGGATAGAAAATATTGCCGTCACCGGGGGTGATGCTGCTTGTGCCGGCAGAAGAGGTGGTCCAGCGATCCAGGGACAAGCCGTCAGTGCCGTAGAGGTAGTTCACAGACTTCCACGCCATCAGGGTATCGACATTCTCCTGATAGCAGGTCCAGCCCAGGGTACGCAGCCCCACCACAGGGGTATCGAAAGCATAGTTGGAATAGGGATAATAGGGTTTCAGGCAGAGGTAGGTCCACAATTCGTCTGCATAAGCACCGTTCATAGCGGTGGCAACATCCTCGCCGTAGCCTTCTCTGACCAGTACTTCGTTGGAGGTGGAAAGAACCACATTCTTTCTGTCAGCCGTTTTCAGGAAATCGGTGAGCAGCTGGCCAATATCCAAAGACTTGCCGCTATCATCATCGCCGGGAACTGTCAGCAGGAAGCGCAGATTCTTTACGGAGTTTGCGATGTTGGCAGAATACTTGGATGTGCCGGCATACTTAGCCGTCAGCTCTGCATCAGCATCGTCCAGCACCTGACAAAATGCCTGATAGGTTGCCTTTGCAAGGTTAAATTCTGCTTCAGTCTTGGATTCATCAACGTGGTCAGAAGGATAGAAGAATGCCTTGTCCAGATAGTTCTTGCCATCGGCAATGGACATATCTGCCAGAGCAACCACATATTCCTTCAGTAGCGCATAGTTGCAGTAAACAGCCGTATTCACGCCATTTACGCTGTAGTAGCTATCGCTGTTATCTACAGGCAGCAGATAGTTGCTCATAGAATCATAGTTTCTGCGAATATTAACCAGGAACTTTTCAATATTCAGCACATCCGAGGCCGGAACAATAGAGCTGATATTATACTCCTGCATAACCTGAACATACAAAGCTGCCATCTCGTCAGAGCCGTCCAGCTCGCCGGAGCTGAAAGCTTCTCTGTTCAGATAGGGAGCATAAGTACCCAACTGGGATACATCCGGCAGAACCACATTCTGCACCACAACGCTGATGGGCAGGGTGTAGACCTGGTCGGTATTGGTCTTGACCACGATGGTACCGGTGTAGGTGCCGGCAGCATCGGTGCTCTTCGTGGAAATATCCACATAAATTGCCTGGTTGTTACCTGCCAGAATCACATTCTCGCCGTATTCTACAGCCTTGGCAAAGGGCAGCATACCATCGGGCAGCTTCTCGCCTGCGTAGGCGCTGGGTGTATCGTAAGTGCTGTCCGAAGAGACCTTGTCATCCACAGTTAAGTATTTCAGCTGATACAGACGGATATTGTCAGCACTGATCACATTGCTGCCGTTTACAAGATCCGTCACATAAATCTCGTAGCCTTCCACATTCCGATTGCCGAACAGCATCAGCTGTCCGCCCTCGTCCTCGTTTTTGGCCATTTGGATCGTCAGAGTATTCTTCTGACCTGCCAGGCTTGCTGCCTTGCCATCATCGTCCTGCACGATCTTTGCGGTGCCGGACTCTGCCCAAAGAATCAGCTCGTCGCCGCCGGTAGCCTGAACGGAACCGGTGGGATTTTTGGCAGTTGCCACAGAAGCGGCAGTATTGGCGTTACTTACCTGCGCCGGATACTTTTCTTCCAGAGCATCATAGCTGTCAGAAGTTGCGTTCTGGGCAACAGCATTCATTCTTGCTTCATAAACATCGATCTGTGCATTTGTCCAGGTTGTCTCCAGCAAATCGCCGCCGTTATCCATTCTGCTGCGAACAAGAACAAAATGTCCGTTGTTGTCCTTCATTGTGGTGTCATAATAGACGCTGAAGGTTCCGTTTTGTGCCATTGCATCCAGCTCTGCCAGAGAAGCAGCAGCTCTGACATAATAGCGATCGTGGGTATAAACGCCGTCAGTATAGCGTTTTACACAGCCCAGCTCGATGTAAGAAACCTGATTTCTGCCAAGACAAGACTGCCAGGAGAACAGATCGTTACCGGCCGCATCCTTGCACCATGTGCCATTGTCTGTAATATTGGCAATGCCGAAGGAATTGTTATCCGGGACAGACATAAAGAGAGCACCGGAAACACTGCTGATTTCAGGTCCGTTTGCGCCAAGCTGCAGGCGCATACCTTCCCCGCCGGTGTACTTGAAACGAATGGCAACATTGCTTGTCAGTTCCTTTTCAACAAAGCTGCCAGCCTTGCCTGTCAGTAAGCCAAGCTGCGTAACCTGGCCTGCGGGAACGGTAACAGATGTCTTTCCGGAGATCCCATACAGATCCAGAACAGTGGCACTGTCCACTACCTTGCTGCTGGCCAAAGCTTTGGCTGCCAGATGGTAGTCATAAAGCTGCTGTACAAGATTCTTAACATTTTCATTTGTGCTCATTCTCTGCACATAGCTCATGGGGCTGTAGTTCACAGCAAGTGTATTGCCGTTAGCAGAAACAGTTAGGACATACACACCGTCCAGCTCATCGGGCAGAATGTCATCCAACTGCACATAATAGTTTGCACCGGAGACCTTGGAGGTTGCCACAGGGGTTACTTCCTCGCCGTTGAAATCGAAGCTGCAGCTGCTCACATCGCCGGTAATCTTCAGATAGTGGCGCAGGGAGATATTCTCCTGAAGCAGCAAAGAGGAACCGCGGTAAGTAATACCGGAAACCTTACCGGTCGCAGAGGGTGCGAATGTGCTGCCGATGGTGTTGGTCACGCTGTCGGTGAGACCAACATTGGCAGGATTTTCTACATTGTATGCAAAATAATTCTGTGCAGCTGCACCGTAGTGAAGCATAGCTTCAACCACTGCCTTCTGCTCTGCGGTATAGCCGGCTCCTTCCAGAATTACCTTGGCATAACCGGAAACAGTGTAGGATTTTTCCATACTGCTTCCGTTTGTCAAGTTAACTGTCAGGGTAACATCGTCCCGCATCTGTGCCGCAGCCAAAGGTACACTGACTACATACAATCCCTGTGCGTCAATAGGCAGATCCTTCAATGCGTAAACATCTTCATTGCCGCCTGCAGATACCGTAACGGTAGCCGCCGCATCATTGATAATAGCAGGATCCAGACGTAAATTCATTACAGTGCTGCCGCCCAAAGTCAGATTGTAGCTGTTTACAAAGCTGGGAAGGGTGGTGTCCAATTGAACAGCTGTACCGTAATGGAACAAGCCAACCTTTGTGCCCAGTGCATCCCCAGTCAGGAAGCCATCCACATCGTCATAGCTATAGAGCACTTCGCCGTCTTTCTTCAGGAAAATCTGCTTACCGACCACATTGCCGTTAAAGCTGATATCACGGTAACCGAATTCCAGCTGATACTCGCCCTTCAGATCGGTGGTGTCCACACTCCAGGAGTTGATGCAGGTATGAGAGGAACCGCGAACAAATGCCACATAACCGGAAGTACCAATCACCATTTCAAAGCCGTAGCCGGCAGGATCCACGCAGTCGTCACTCTCCAAAGCGCCCAGGGAGAAACGGTACTTTGCTTCATCCGGAATGTTTACATTCGCCTTGAAGGAAACATTTTCCTTGTCGGCAGCATCAACATTGCCCAGCACTGTCGCGGACCAGTTGTCGTTTCCGGTGCCATCTACCGTGTTGCTGCTTTCACCGGTCAGCTCAGAAATATCATAAACCTTTTCTGTGCCGTAGCCGCTTTCATAAGAGGTGTTCAGTTGTACAGCGGCATCATCAATGTGATGCAATGCCACCATCGTGCCCAAGGCATTCCCAGTGAGGTAGCCGACACCATCATCGTAGGTGTACAGCACATTGCCGTCCACACTCAGATAGACCTGCTTGCCTGCAGCTTTATCGCCCATTGTAATGTTGCGGTAACCGAATTCGATGTCGTGCTCGCCGATCAGCGGGGAAACATCATCGAAAATTGCGATCTGACTGCCGCTGCCGCGGGTGAACTTTACATAGTTGTTGCCGTCAAACTGGACGGCAATCTCCATACCGTAGCCTTGAGGATCTGTGCAATCTACACCTTCTACAGCGCCCACAGAGAAACGGTATCTGTGTCTTGCATTGGTGATGTTCATATTCATCTTGATTGCAGCTTGTTCCTTATGTTCTTCTGCAACACTGCCGATCTTTGTGGAGGCCCAGGGATCTACATTCTTTGCAGTTGCGCCGGCCAGATCGTAAATGTCATAAACATTTGCGCTGCCGTAGTTTTTGGTGTAAGTGGAGTCCATCTGAATGGCTGCGCCATAGTGGAAGTCCACGATCTTGGTGCCCAAAGCATCGCCTGTAAGGTAGCCGTTGGTATCGTCATATTCACAGACAACTACATCGTTGATCTTTACATACAGATGCTTGCCGGTTCTCTGACCGCCAAACAGAATATCCACAATACCCACTTCAAAGGTGTAGGTGCCTGCAAGGCTGGCAACATTGGCGCTTGCCAGAGCAGAATTATTCCGTCTGATCTCCACCACATTGTCTGCACCGTACAGGTAAACAGCGTAGCCGGCAGGATCAAAAATACTGGAACCATCCAGTGCATTCAAAGAAAGACGAACATTCTGTGTGCCCATAGTCAGATTGGTCTTAAAAGCCATATTTTCTTTGTGCTCTGCGCTGACATTGGCGTGAATCTGACCATCCCAGGTCTCATCCGTGCCCTTGATGGCGTTGGATGTGGCACCGGTCAGGTCGTAAATATCATAAATCTTTGCCGTACCGTATTCATTCGTGTAGGTGGTGTCC
>JAZRLK010000068.1:0-28087 GCA_045646805.1 Faecousia sp. | reverse complement strand
AGAGGTCATCCGGTATTTATCTGCCAGGTTAAAGCCCTTGATGGTCAGGCTGGCCATTTCCTGCACGGATGCAGGGGCCAAAACGATCATCCGGTAGTCGCCGTGACCGCCGCCCTTGGTTGCCTGGAAATAATCGGACTGGGAAGGCTGGATGCCGCCCAAGCCGGGACCGCCACGCTGGACGTTGACAACCAGTGCAGGCACATCAGAACCGGCGATATAGCTCAGGCCCTCTGCCTTCAGAGAGATTCCGGGGCTGGAGGAGGAGGTCATAACCCGGCAGCCGGTGGCTGCTGCGCCATAGACCATATTGATGGAGGCCACTTCACTTTCCGCCTGCAGGAACACACCGCCGATTTTGGGCATTTTCTTTGCCATATAGGCGGCAATTTCTGTCTGGGGGGTGATGGGGTAGCCAAAATAGTGACGGCAACCGGCACGGATCGCAGCCTCTGCGATGGCCTCGTTACCTTTCATAAGTACACGCTCTGCCATAATGTTACCTCCTTACTTCTCCACGGTGATGATGCAATCCGGGCACATGGTGGCGCAGAATGCGCAGCCGATGCACTTTTCCTGGTCGGTCATCACGGCCGGGGAATAACCTTTTTTGTTGATTTGCTCGCTGTCAATGGCCAGGATGCCCTTGGGACAGGCACTGACGCACAGACCGCAGCCTTTACACCAATCGGTTTTGAATGTTACCTTTGCCATATTTCTTTCCTCCTTGGGTTCTTTACATTTCGGAATTAAGACATTCTGGGGAATCTCGTCCCCCTCGTTTTGAGGGGGAGTGATGGGAGCGCCGCCTGTGGCGGAGTAAAGCGACCTGAACGAGTGGCCGCGGTCAATGTGCAACGCTGGCGCACCGTCGCCAAGGCGCACATTGGGCACCGCAACAGGGGATGTCACCGAAGGTGACAGGGGGAGTTAAATACACTTATTTAATTAACTCCCTCCGACCTCGCTATCGCTCGGCCACCTCCCTCATAACGAGGGAGGCAAGGGGATGCCGATAATGTGGGTTTGCGCTCTGCCTTAAACGATGTAAGCTTTGATAATTTTGCATTGTGCATTATAATTATGCATTTCATCTAAGGAGGATGAACTATGCGCGCTGTTTTGACAAGAGTGAAAAGTGCATCTGTGGAGATTGACGGGGAAATTGTGGGCAAAATCGGGCAGGGATTTTTGATCCTCTTGGGCGTTGGCCCCGAGGATAATGAGGAAAAATGCCGCTATCTGTGCGAAAAAGCCCTGGGTCTGCGGATTTTTGAAGATGAAAACGGCAAGATGAACAGAAGCCTTGAGGATGTGGGCGGAGAAGTGCTGGTTGTCAGCCAGTTTACCCTCTACGGCAACTGCCGCAAAGGCCGCCGCCCCAGCTTTACCGATGCCGCCGGTCCGGAATTGGGCAACCGGCTGTATGAATATTTCCTGTCCTGCTGTGAGCAGTTGGGATATCCTCCCCAGCACGGACAGTTCGGTGCGGATATGAAGGTCGCCTCCGTCAACGACGGACCCGTGACTCTCATCCTGGACACCGACCAGCTTATGGATTCGCCAAGAAGATAAAAACGAGGTTTTTATCTTCATTTATTCTTGAAACTTGTCAAGTTTCAAGAATAAATAATAAATAATTTTTAGGAGCAAACGGGAATGCTGAATATGCAAAGAATGGTCGTAGGGCCGTTGGAAACAAACTGCTATATCATTTGGGGCGAAGATTCCCGGCAATGCCTGGTGATTGACCCCGGTTATGAGCCGGAGCTGATTTTATCCGCGGCGGCTGATTTGGGAAAGACCGTTTCCGCCATTTTGCTGACCCACGGTCATTTTGACCATGTGGGCGGTGTGCGGGAGATTTTTGCCCAAACGGATTGCGACATTTATCTGTGTCCTGAAGATTGCGTTATGCCGGAGCAGATGACTGCCGGACCGCTGTGCTACACCCACAGCTATGCAGAAGGGGATACTTTGGAATTGGCAAATCTGACCATCCGGGTGCTCCACACCCCCGGTCACACCCCCGGCTCTGTTTGCCTGCAATGCGAAGATATCCTGTTTTCCGGCGACACCCTGTTTTCCGGCTCCTGCGGCAGAACCGATCTGCCCAACGGAAACTGGGATGATCTGACAAAATCTCTGTCCCGGCTGAAGGACCTGGAGGGAGATTACATCGTCTGCCCCGGTCACGGAGAAGCCACACGCCTGGGCGCAGAGCGAACATACAACCCGTATATGAGGTAATTATGGAACTTACATTGATCGGCCACGATTGCCGGTATCAGGTAGAGCAATTGCAAACTGCCCTGTTCGGCGTGGATGCTCCCGGCAGTGCTGTCAGCACCGTTACCCGTGAGGGGGATATCATTGGCTTTACAACCCAAATCACCCTGGGGGATTTCACGACCAGCGGCTATCGGGAACTGAAACAAACAGAGGAAACTCTGAATATTTTCCACCGCTGCCTGCGGCAAAGCTATTTTGAAGCCGCCGTTCCCCATTTGCCGGAGTATCCGGCCTGGGGCGGACTGGCAGGTGTGCGGCCTACCAAGCTGTCCACCCGGCATATGCTGGAGGGCGGCACGGCAGAATCTGCCGATGCTCTTTTGAAAAATGAATACTATGTCACCGATGACCGCCGGGAACTGGCAGTTACCTGCTCCCAGGCGGCGGTAAAGGCGTACAAGCTCACAGAACCGCAGGACATTTCCCTGTATGTGGGCATACCCTTTTGCCCCACCCGGTGCAGCTATTGCAGCTTTGTCAGCCGCACCGTGGGCAAAAAGAAGGATCTGCTGGAAAAGTACTTTCATTGCCTGTTAGAAGAAATCCGGTTCACCGGAAAGCTGCTGCAGGAAAGCGGCGTGACCGTCCGCAGCCTGTACATCGGCGGCGGTACACCCACCACATTATCCGCCGGGCAATTAGATGCCCTGCTTTCTGCCATCCGGGAGCATATTGACCTGAGCCGCTGTCTGGAATTTACGGTAGAGGGCGGCAGACCGGATACGTTAGATCCGGAAAAGCTGAATATATTAAAAGAAGGGGGAGCAGACCGCATCAGTATCAATCCCCAGTCTATGGTGGATGCTGTTTTATCTGCCTGCGGCAGACCCCACAGCGCCGAAGATGTGCGTCGGGTCTACCGGCAAGCGGCGGAGGCAGGCTTTGCCGATATCAATATGGACTTGATTGCAGGCTTGCCGGAGGACTCTTATGAAGGCTTCTGCCAAAGCTTGGACGAATTGATTGCTATGAACCCCTCCAACATTACGGTGCATACTCTGGCGCTGAAAAAAGGTGCGGATTTGTTTGAAGCACGGGCAAATCTTCCCTCCCGGCAGGAGGTTGGCAAAATGCTGGACTACAGCCGTCAGCAGCTGACCAAGGCCGGTTACCGCCCCTATTACCTGTACCGGCAGAAATATATGGCAGGAAATTATGAAAATATTGGCTGGAGCCGGGATAATCGGGACTGCCTTTATAATATCTATATGATGGAGGAACTGCATTCCATTGTATCGGTGGGCGGCGGCGGAATGAGCAAGGTCAATTTGCGGGACTAGCGCTTAGAGCGGTACAATAACCCCAAATTCCCGGAGCAGTACATTGACCAGTTCGATCAGGTGCTGCAGCATAAAACAGAATTATTCAACTTGCTCCAAAACAGGTAAATTAGAATTATATCGCTAACGCTCATAAATTTAATGCTGAATGCTAAATGCTGAATAAATGTGTCGCCAGAGGCGACTATTTAAAATCATTTTCGAAGAAAATACCTCAATTCAGCATTCTGCATTCTGCATTTTGCATTTTGCATTTGATTCTTTATCTTCTGAAAAGGAAGTGTGTTTTTTGGATACGTTAATTTCCAATGTAACGGTTGTTACAATGAACGAAAATATGGATGTGCTGTTTGGTGCATATTTGGGCATCAAAGAGGGTAAAATTTCCTTTATCTCCAAATCTGCGCCCCAGGAGCAGCCGGCTACCATCATTGACGGCACCGGTATGGTTGCCATTCCCGGTCTGATCAACTGCCATACCCATCTGGCAACGGCAGCTTTGCGGAATCTTTTGGACGATGCCGACCGGGCCGAGGCCCTCAATACCCAGCTTGTCAAAGAGGACAAGATGGACAGCCGGGTGGCAAAAGCCGCCGCTACCATTGCCATTGCCGAATGCTTGCGCTTCGGCGTTACCTCCGTTTCGGATCTTTACTATTTCCCGGAGGCAACGGCACAAGCTGCGGACGAAGCAGGCATCAAAGCCAACATTGCCCTCTCCGCTTACCGCTACATCAGCGACAGCGAGGACTTTGACTTTGAAACCGACGAGCAATGCCGGGAGCTTTGCCGTCTGGCGGAAAAATGGCAAAACCACGACCGCATCAAAATTGACGGCGGCATTCACGCCCCCTACACCAGCAACCATCTTTTGTGGGAAGGCATTGCCGACTACTGCCGGGAAAAGGGACTGGGCGTGCAGCTGCATCTGGCGGAAACACAGGCCGAAACAGAAGATTGCTTAGACCGCACCGGTCTTGGCTGCGGCGAGCTTTTAAACTGCCACCGGCTGTTTGATGTGCCTGCCACAGCAGCAGGCTGCAATGCTCTGACCGAGGAAGACCGGGCAATTCTGGGCAAAAAGAAAGTCACCGCTGTGGTAACGCCCCTGGCTCACGCCAAAGCCGGTCTGCCTGCTGCGCCCATTGCCAAGCAGGTCCGTGCCGGAATGAATGTGGCGCTGGGTACCGGCGGTGCGCTGGAATGCGGCAATTTAGATATGTTTGAAGTGATGCGCTACGCTGCTATGGCAGAGCGCACTGCCTCCGCCGATCCCTCCGGGATGCCTGCTTCTGCGGTGCTGATGATGGCAACGGTCTGCGGCGCAAGAGCCCAGAGCAGAAGCCAGCAATGCGGTATGCTCAAAGTGGGTATGGATGCGGATATTGCGCTGGTGGATTTTTCTGCCCCCCATCTGATTCCCTGCCATAATGTGATGAATGCGCTGGTATTCAGCGCCAAGGGCGGCGATGTGGCAATGACCATGGTGCAAGGCAAAATTCTCTATCAAAACGGTACTTTCCCCACCATCGATCTGAAATCTGCCGTGGAGGATCTGACCACCTACGGTATGAGCCGGCTGTTTGAGGAAAAGGAGTAAGCTATGGCAAAAACTGAAAAACGGCAAAATTTCCTGCAAGGTGCGGCGTTGCTGTCCATATCCGTCATCATCGTCAAGATCATCGGCGCAGTTTACAAGATCCCGCTGCAAAATATCCTGGGCGACGTTGGCTTTAGCTACTACAACACCGCCTACCGGATCTACACCCTGCTTTTGACCATTTCCATCACCGGTCTGCCCATCGCCACAAGCCGGATGATCAGCCAGGCCTACTCTCTGGGAAATTACAATCAGGTTCGGCAGATCTACAAGGCCGCCAAGGGTATCTTCCTGATTATCGGTCTTGTGAGCACCGTAATTATGGCGGTATTTTGCACCTTCCTGGCACGAATGCTCCGGGATCCCGGTGCGTGGGCTTCTATTTTGTTCCTCTCTCCCTGTGCGCTGCTGATGGGCTATCTTTCTGCCTATCGGGGATTCTTCCAGGGTCAGAGCAATATGACCCCCACCTCTGTCAGCCAGGTTTTGGAGGCCTTCTTTAAGCTGATCGTGGGCCTTGCCGGTGCATATTTGATGATGAAGCTGACCGACTCTCTGGCTTGGGCTGCTGCAGGCGGCATTTTGGGCGTTACTGTAAGCTGTGTGGCTTCTTCTGTATACCTGAACGCCCGGTTCAAGCGTGCCTACCGGGAGCTGGAGGTTTCTGCCGACGAGGTAGATTCCTTCCGCCGCACCGCCGGAAATCTTCTGTCCATCGCCATTCCCATCACCATCGGTTCTGCAGGTATGGAGCTGCTGGCACTTTTGGAGATTGGCGTATATAAAGGTCAGATTGAGAATTTGTTTGCCACCGGCGCTGTGAACCAGGCTTTGGTCGCCCAGATTGAGCCCGGTGTGAAGGCTCTGAAGGAATGGACTGCTGAGGATCATTTTTCCCTGATGGCATCGTCCCTGAAGGGTCAGTACGACTTCTGCTACTCTATTTTCAATATGCCCTGTCAGCTCATTATCCCCATCAACACCAGCGTTCTGCCTGCCATTACCGCCTATCTGACCTTGGGCGACAACAAGAGCGTCCGCTCCACCGAAGAATCCGCTGCCCGGATTACCGGCTTGATGGCTGCCCCCTGCGCAGTTGGCATTGCGGTGCTGGCTACCCCGATTATGGATATGTTTGGCTATGAGGGTGAAAAGCTGGTGCTGGCAGGTCAGATGATGGCCATTTTAGGCGGCTGTGTGTTTGTTTATGCCGCTATGATGTTTACCAATGCCCTGCTTCAGTCCCACGGAAAGGTTCACGTCCCGGTCATCAACACGCTGATCTGCGGCACAGCCAAGCTGATCGCCCTGTATTTCGTTACCGGCAACCCGGCCATTGGCATTTTGGGCGTGCCCCTATGCTCCTTCGTTTGCTATTTGGCAATCGTGATCCTCAACCTGGTCTGCCTTCGGGTTATGATTCCCCAAAAGCCCCGTCTGACTTTGGGCTTGGTCCACTCCCTGCTGCCTGCCGGTATTATGGGCATTTGCGTGTATTTTACCTATCAGGGTATGCTTCGGATTGCCCATATTTCCAGCAATCTGGTGCTGTGCGGCGTATCCATTTTTGTGGGTGTTGTGGTGTATGTTGTGTGCGTGGCGATTCTCAAAACCATCAAACGGGATGACTGTATGCTCCTGCCCAAGGGTGAGACCGTCGCAAAACTGCTGAAACTGTAAAAAAACTGGTAAAATTGTTAAAATCACTTGCATTTTTGCGGAAAGTATGTTATTGTAAAGTACCAAAAATTTTGAAAAGAGGTTATTTATATTATGAACAAGACTGAACTCATCGCAGCTGTTGCTGCAAAGACCGGCCTGACCAAGAAGGACGCTGAGAAGGTTGTCAACGCTACTCTCGACACCATCACCGAGAGCCTGGTTAAGGGCGACAAGGTTAATGTTTCCGGCTTCGGCATCTTCGAAGTAAAGGCTCGTGAAGCTCGCGTTGGCCGCAACCCCCGTACCAAGGAGACCATCACCATCCCCGCTACCAAGCTGCCCGCTTTCAAGGCAAGCAAGACCCTGAAGGACGCTATCGCGAAGTAAGATGCGGCTGGATAAATACCTGAAAGTTTCCCGGCTGATCAAGCGCCGGACCGTTGCCAACGAAGCCTGCGATAACGGCAGAATCTCCGTCAACGGCAAGGTTGCCAAGGCCAGCTACGAGGTAAAACCCGGCGATCGTATTGAGATTGCCCTGGGCAACCGCACTGTGGCGGTGGAAGTGGTTCAGGTTGCCGACAATGTCCGCAAAGACGATGCCGGCGCAATGTATAAAGAAGTCTAAAAAAATCGCCCCATTTCCGGGGCGATTTTTTATGCATAAACAATCAAATGCAAAATGCAGAATGCAGAATGCTGAATTGAGGTATTTTCTTCGAAAATGATTTTAAATAGTCGCCTCTGGCGACACATTCATTCAGCATTTAGCATTTAGCATTCAGCATTAAATTTATATGCGTTAGCGATATAAATTCTATTTTTTGTTTCTTGACAAATTTGGCGCATTGTGTATAATGAAACTACACATTGTAAATTTCGTCTTCGGGGTGCCGGATGTGACCGGCTGAGATTAGGCTTCCTCGCCTTGACCCGTGAACCTGATACGGTCCGTACCGTCGTAGGAAAAGATGCAAAATAGATACCTTCTGTATCGCGTTGCACCTTGACGGGTTGCAATGCGTTATTTTTTTAGGAGGTATCTTTATGTCAACCGAAATCCAAACACAACCGCAAGCACAACCAAGAAAAAAATCCAAAATCCATCTGATGATCCTTTCCATTGTGGAAGGTGCGCTGATGGTCGCCCTGGCACAGGTTTTGGGCTACCTGAAATTTTTCCCCAGCCTGTCTGAAGGCGGCTCTATCACCTTCGTAATGTTCCCCATCTGCCTGTACGCCGTGCGCTGGGGTCTGGGCAAGGGTCTGCTGGCCAGCTTTGCGCTGGGTCTTTTGCAGCTGCTTTTAGACGGAGCCTATGCCTGGGGCTGGCAGTGTATGCTGCTGGACTATCTGCTGGCTTACACTATGCTGGGCTTTGCCGGTATTTTCCGGGGCAAAAAATGGGGTATTTTCCCCGGCATCCTGGTTGGCGGTCTTGCCAGATTTTTGATTCATTTCATCAGCGGCGCAACCTTGTACCGCATCGTTGCCCCCACGGAAATTTTGCACTTCGGCACATTCTCCAGCCCGGAGATTTACTCCCTGGTTTACAACGGAACGTATATGCTCCCCTGCATTGTGCTTTCTCTGGCTGTGGCAGGTGTGCTGTTCGTGCCGCTGAAAAAGTACTTCACCGCCGCAGATTTGCGGTAAATGATTGTTTATCGTGCTAACGCCCGATAAACAATCAAATGCAAAATGCAGAATGCAGAATGCTAAATTGAGGTATTTTCTTCGAAAATGATTTTAAATAGTCGCCTTTGGCGACACATTCATTCAGCATTTAGCATTTAGCATTCAGCATTAAATTTATATGCGTTAGCGATATTAATAAGTAACGGGGCGGAAGAAATTCCGCCCCGTTTGGTTATTCGTCGTCGAAGTCGTCATCGTCCTCGTCATATTCTTCAAACCGCTCTTTATGGACGCGGTTTTCTGTCCGCTTCTTAATGATAAATGCCGCAAAGAACAGTCCAGCCAGGATACCTACCACCGGCGGAAGCACGAAGAACCAGGCGTTCAGACGGAATCCGCCCTCTGCCTCGCTGACAGCACCGCCGCTGACCTGGAATTTGGTACTAACCTGTCCGTCTGTATACAGAACAGTCAGCTCGTAAATTCCGTCAGCCAGGGTATTCAGGAAGCTTTCCTGCAAGGTGATGATGGTAGAGCCGGAGGCTGCGGTATAAAGCCGCTCATGGAGCAGTTTGCCGTCCACACGCACGCCTACAAAGTTTTCAAATTCGCCGGTAAAGCGGAATTTCAGCGTACCCTTCTCAGGCGACCACTGACCGTCGCCGCCTTCGATCACAGAATAAAT
Organism: Faecousia sp.; assembly: GCA_045646805.1. Lineage (GTDB taxonomy): Bacteria > Bacillota > Clostridia > Oscillospirales > Oscillospiraceae > Faecousia. The sequence goes on along the minus strand of JAZRLK010000068.1, from coordinate 18,930 downwards.
GCCGTAGGTATAGCTGACGCAGATATACTCATGGGGGTCTTTTCCGGGAACACTTTCCGCAGCCATACCATTGCCGTTGTTCAGCACGGCAGTTACCTGGGGTCTGCCGGCATCGTTGGTGTGGAACACCGCATCCTGCCCGGCTTTGAGAATGATCTGCACCCGGTAGTACTGACCTTCCTCAAACACGCTGTCGGCAGTCAGCTCTTCCGCGGCGGAATTGGACCGCCGGTTTTGCATCCGCTGCCAGATCACCGAATCCACGGTGTATTTTGCCACAGCATCGGTATTGACAGAATAATCGGGCGTTGCTCCTGCCACGGGGATATCCAGATCGTGAAGGTTGACCCGGCGGATCTCCTTGGCATCGGAGGAAAGGTTGTAGTCATAGCTGATGAGCACATATTCCTTGGGGTCCAGATTTTCTGCCGGTTCTGCAGGGATGGTGGGCTGACCGTTGACGGTTGCCGTGACCTGCAGTTCGCCAAATTGGTTTACATAAAACTCTCCACCTTTTTTCGCGGCCACCCGGATCACCACCCGATATTCGTGGTTCTCTTCAAACTGGTCATAGGCAGATATTTTTACATATTCTCCTGTTTCCTGATCCCACATTTCCCAGGAGATTCGATCGGCAAGATACAAAGCATCTTCCGGAACCTCCGCCTCAAAATCGGGGTAACGGCCTTCCTTCGGCTCGTCAATCTTGTAAACATCCACGTGCTGGATGCTGTCTGTCAGCACAGGAAAATCGTAGCTGACGCAAATATAGGCAGTGGGGTCTTTTCCGGCGTAGGCTTGACATTTGGCCTTTTCGCCGTTGATGGTGGCGGAAACCTTGGGCTCCCGATCCTCACCGGCGGCAAACTCCGCACCGTCCTTGGCCTGCAGCACCACATTGACCCGGTAGCACATTCCACCGGCGAAAATGGCGAAAGAATTCATCTGGGTAAATTCTCCGGGATTCCGGGATACATCGCACATTTCCCAGTACACCTGGGCTACGGTATAGGGATCCTCCGGGGAAATCCGGGTGCGGTTGCTGGGGGAGTCGCCCACGAAGGGCTCAAAAACATCGTTGATCTTAACAGATTGGATGAGCTTTACATCCAAAGAAAAATCGTAGCAAATGCAAATATATTGGGAAGCATTTTTCCCCGTCACGGACACAGCCGGGAGGGCAGCATTGCCGTTAACCGTGCCGGTAACGGTGGGTGCGCCGGTGCTGTCGGTAGCAAACATGGCGTCGGATTTTGCCCGCAGGACGATCTGCGCCCGGTAATTATAGCCGGACTGGAATTTTTCCTGAGAGGTAACATTCACAGCGGAGGAGCTGTCTGCCCCGGTTTTCCATTTTTTCCAGGCTACACTTTCCACCAAATACTGGGCGCTGGATGCCACCGTTACGGACATATCCGGCGCAGCACCCTTTACCGGTGTGGAAAGATCGGACACAGCCACCTGGGTGATCTGATTTTCACTGGTAACGGTATATTCGCAGAGGATGCCGATAAACTGCTCCCGGGGAAGCCCCTGGAAATTGCCGCAAACGGCGCTCTTGCCGTCGATGGTGCAGCTAACGGAATCCGCAAAGCTGTAGCCGGGGGCGGCTTCCAGAACCACGACTACTTGGTATCTGCCGCCTGCGACAAATTTATCGCCCTGGGAAAGACCGGATGTTGTTCCGGTATCGGTACGGGACCAGTTGATTTGGTAAACGGAATAGGTACTGCCGTCGCCGGAAGCATTGTAATCCGGAGATTGACCTGCCGCAGGGGCAGTCAGACCGGAAACCGCCACGGAAGAAATGGGCGTATTGGCCGCCGGTTCTACATAGAAGGTGTGCTTAACAGTAACGGATGTTCCGCTATTGGCAGACACTTCTCCGTTTTGGCCATTGACGGTGGCAGTCACAGCAGCATCAAATTGGGTATCCCCGGCGGTATTCAGAACGATCTGCACCTGGTAGTACCAGCCGCCTTCAAAGCTGCCCGATACTGCCGATACATCGCTTTGACCCCGTTCCCAGCCAACCCAGGAAACACTTGCCACCGTATAACCGCTATCCGCCGGAACGGATGCACTGGCAGAAGGCGAAGCCCCTGCTGCCGGTACGCTCACGCCGGTAATGGCTACGGAAGAAACGGTTGCCGCCGAAACAGCAGGCACCATTCCAAAAAGCACCGCTGCGCACAGCAAAATACTCAGAAGTCTTGCTGATAATTTCTGATTCATAGTAAAACCTCCTTGAAAAGGGGGATTTTTTCTTATCTATTCTGCACCTTATGGGTTTTTAAAGAATAAATAATAAAGAAAAAATAATAAAGAATAATGGTTTATTTGTTCTCCAGAGCCATAACCTTGTCGATGCGGCGCTGGTGCCGTTCGTTATGGGAAAACTCTGTGCCGATCCAGGTATCCACGATCTCCAAAGCCAGCATCTGACCTACCACGCCTGCGCCGATGGCCATTACATTGGTATCGTTATGCTCCCGGGTCATCCGGGCGGACATCACATCGGACAAAAGGGCGCAGCGGATGCCGTTGATTTTATTGGCAACGATGGAAACGCCGATGCCGGTGGTGCAAAGAACGATGCCCCGGTCGCAGGTGCCGTCGGCAACAGCCTGAGCGGCCTTGGCGGCATAGTCGGGATAATCGCAGCTATCGAGGGTATAAGTGCCGAAATCCTGTACTTCAAAGCCCTTCTTTTCCAAATGAGTCTTGACGGCGTTCTTCAGATCCAATGCGCCGTGGTCACAACCGATTGCAATTTTCATAATTTTTATCCTCCTAAATGATAAATCCACCGTTTACGCCAAGAACCTGGCCGGTGATAAATTCTGCATCTGATAAATAGACGATGGCCTTTGCCACATCCTCCGCAGTTCCCAATTTTCCCAAGGGCGTCTGCTGCCGCAGCTGGTCCATAATCTCCGGGTCTACATCGGCGCACATATCCGTTTGGATCACGCCGGGGGCTACACAGTTGACCCGAATACCGCTGGGTCCCAATTCCTGGGCCAGGGCTTTGCTCAGGGCAATCACGCCGCCTTTGGTTGCGGAATAGGCAGCCTCGCAGGACGCACCGACCTGACCCCACATGGAGCTGACCGTTACGATAGAGCCCGATTGCTGTCCTAAAAAATAGGGCAATGCCGCCTTGATACAAAGATACATGCCTTTCAAATTCACATCAAACAGCCTGTCCCACTGCTCCTCCGGCATATCCTGCAGAAGCCCGGTAACGCTGATGCCTGCGTTGCAAACCAAAATATCCAGCTCCGGCAGGGAAGATATGGCCTTTTCCACCTGGTAGCTGTCGGCAACATCGCAGCAGATGGGGGTTGCGCCGGTTTTAATGGCAACAAACTGGGCAGATTCGTGGTCCTTTTCGTACAAAAACCACACCTTGTCCCCACGGGCGGCATAGGCAGCTACGGTTGCTGCGCCGATTCCCCGGGATCCGCCGGTAATCAAAACAGTTTTCATAAAATATCTCCATTTTAGAGTAATGCATAATTCATAATGCATAATGCAAAATTATGGTATTTTCTTCGAAAATAATTTTAAATAGTCGCCCTTGGCGACACATTCATTTAGCATTTAGCATTCAGCATTTAGCATTTCATCGGCTTATAAGGCTTTGCATCCTAAAGTTTCAGGCTGCTGCCATTGGCAGCAGCCTGTTGGTTTTATCTTCTGCGGCTTTTTGTGCGGTGATCGGAATATTGCCGGATGGAGGAAATTTTACTGTCGGACTCCGACATAAATTGCTTCAGCCGTTCCTCAAAAAGCTGGTCTGCTGTCTTGGGAGCAGGAGGCGGTGTGGGGGCTTTGCTCTGACGGGGCGGGAAATTCTCCCGACGGGGTGCGCCATTGCTCTGATTTGCAGGTTTTTCTTCCAGACGCTTGATGGAAAGGTTGATCTTGCTGCCGTCTACGGAAATCACAACCACTTTGACATCCTGACCTTCCGTCAGATGCTGACGGATATCGCTGACATAGGTGTTGGCAACTTCTGAGATATGTACCAGACCGGTCTTATTCTCAGGCAGTGTAACAAATGCGCCAAAATTGGTTATGGTCTTGATCTTACCTTCTAAAACGGCTCCTACGGTTAACTCCATACTGTGTATGCTTCCTCCGATTCAATTCTGATTTGGGACAACATCATAAAATACAGTATCGTCATCCACCATATCCAGCTTTTCCTCTGCAATGGCCTTGATGCCATCGACAGTATCCTTCTGCCGGGTGAGCTCTTCCTGCTGGGCATTTTGGTTTTCCAGCTCAGCAGCCTGCGCCCGGAGGGTATCGGTTTCGTTCTGATATTGGTTGATGCCGATCCGCAAAACAGTCAGCGCCCCAATGCACACCACAAGGGTAACAAGCACAGCGCATTTAAGCAGGATGGGACTGCGGGTATAAACAAACCGGACACGGTCAGAAAAGCTGTTCTTCTTTGCCATCGGGAACACCTCCGTTTTTTCTCCGCCAAAAGCGGCGTGTAGTCCCTTCTATTGTAAACGATTTTTTCCATATTGCAAATAGAATTTTTGAAATTTTATGAATTTTTTTAAAAATTTTTCGCAAAATATTCAAAAAAGTATGGTAAATCCTGGAAGCCAGCCGCCACCACCACCGAAACACCGGTCGAAGCAGCCTTCCGGCGGTTAAATCCCAGGCCACGGCCCCAACTGCCAGTCCCAGGCAATAGCCCAAACGCAGGTCGCCCCGGCAGATCCCGAAGCCCAAATACAGCCATCCGAAAAACAGAAACGGCAAAAACAGAGCATCGGAAAGCAGGGGATGCCTGGGCCGCAGCGGACGCAAAAAGCCGTAGACCAGCCCCAAACCCAGCCCGATGCCGCAGGCCCACAAAAAGCGCCAGCCATCCAGCGCAGGACCTGTCATCGGAAAAACCTGCCTAAAAATCCCCGTTCCTGCCGGGGCTCTTCATAGATCAGAGCGGCCACATTCCCTTCCACTGCCACCATTCCTCCCTCTAACGAGAGGTTTTTCAGCTGCAGCTGCTGACCGTGAACTGTCAGCATACCCAGATCGGTGCGCATCACCACGGCAGTATCATCAAAGCTGACCACCTCGCTGACACCGCTGACGGACAGATTGTTTCGCTCGTTGAGCGTAAGCTTATGGGGCAGGCGGATACTGTTGTCCATCATAAATCCCTCCTTTGTCAATGCAGTATATGCCCGGAAGAATGGGGATATGCCGATTGACACCGGTTTATAAAAATTGTATACTAAAGTGGGCGGCAGATTGCCGCCCCTACGTCCTGATGAGGTGAATGACTATGATTTTTGATACCCACACCCATATGAACGACCGGGCGTTTGACTGCGACCGGGAAGAACTTTTGCAGCTTCTTCCCCAGGAGGGAATCGGTCTGCTGATGAATCCCGGCTGCAATTTGGAGGATTCCAGGCAGTCTGTTGCCCTGGCAGAGCAATACCCTTATATTTATGCCGCCGTTGGCAGCCATCCGGACTCTGCCGATGAGGTGAATGAAGATGTGATTGAGCAATACCGGCAGCTTTGCCGCCACGAAAAGGTCAAAGCCATCGGCGAGATCGGGCTGGATTACCACTACGAGGACATCCCCCGGGAAATTCAGAAACAGGCATTTATTATGCAGCTGGAGCTGGCACAAGAACTGGATCTGCCTGTGATCGTTCACGAACGGGATGCCCACGAGGACGGTATGGAAATCATCCGCAGTTTTCCCGGCGTTACCGGTGTTTTCCACTGCTATTCCGGCTCTGCGGAAATGGCACGGCAGTTGGTGGATTTGGGCTGGTACATCGGCTTTACCGGCGTCTTGACCTTCAAAAATGCCAGAAAAGCCATCGAAACAGCGGAAAGTATTCCGCTGGAGCGGATCGTTTTGGAAACAGACTGCCCCTATATGGCCCCCGAGCCCTTCCGGGGTAAGCGGAACAGCCCGGCGTATTTATTCCGTATGGCGGAAAAATTGGCGGAAATCCGGAATCTTCCCGTGGAGGATATCCGCCGCATCACCACCGAAAACGGCAAACGCCTCTACCGCATATAAATTAGAATTTATATCGCTAACGCTCATAAATTCAATGCTAAATGCTAAATGCTGAATGAATGTGTCGCCATAGGCGACTATTTGAAATCATTTTCGAAGAAAATACAATAATTTAGCATTCTGCATTCTGCATTTTGCATTTGATTGTTTATCCGGCGTTAGCACGATAAACAATCATTTAGCGGACTTGTTTTGAATCGTTATCTTTGGCAGAGTAAAAAAATCGACCCACAAAGGGTCGATTTTGATTATAAGCAGGATTTATAGGCTGCCAATGCGCCATCACGACGGATGCACTCCAGGTTCTGAACCGTTGCCTCCCGGAAGCCGGGAATCTGTGTCAAATCCCTGCCCCACATTTTTTCATTGGTCATAACGGCACGGACTAACTCCTCTGCGCTGTCATTTCTGTGGTCATAGTAGAATTCCAGCACCCAGCGGTCGTCGCTGCAAATGTAGGTATTGCCCTTTGCACGGCAGCAGACCAGGCCTTTATCATTCAGTTCCTGAATATTGTTGCTGAAGAAGGCAATATAAGCAGCAAAGCTCATAGTCAGGCAAGTGGGAAGTGTTCCCTTCTCCTGAACATACTCAATAAAGCTGGGGAAATTCCGTGCCAGCCACTTGGAAGTGGAGTTCAAAGAAATGCTCAAAATTTCGTGGTCGATAAAGGGATTGTTAAACCGGTCTGCAACCGCAGATGCAAAGCTTTCCAAATCCTTTTTGTCTAAAGGCAGAGTAGGGATGATCTCCTCGTGGAGCATCTTGTTCATATATCCCAAAATTACATCATCGTGCATACAGTCACGAACAATATCGTAACCTGCCAAATATGCACCCAGCACAGTTCCGGTATGAGCGCCATTGAGAATGCGGACTTTCCGCTTTTTATAAGGAGTCACATCCGGCACAACAATACAGTTGACGCCTGCCTTTTTGAAAGGAAGCTTATCTTCCAGCCACGCAGGACCTTCAATGTTCCAAACGCCGAACACCTCACCCACATCGGTCAGGGGATCACAGTAGCCGTTTTCTTCTTCCAGCCGTGCCACTTCCGCTGCGTCCCGAATTCTGCCGGGCACAATGCGGTCAACCAAGGTTGAGCAGAATGTACATTTTTCATCGATGTAGGCTTTGAATCCTTCTTCCAGACCCCACTGGTCGATATACTGATTGACACATTTTTGCAATTCCTTGCCGTTGTTATCGATCAGCTCGCAGGACAGGATTACCAGACCACTTTTGCCTGCCTTGTAACGGGCGTACAGTACCTGGGTCAGCTTTCCGGGGAAGGAAGCGCAGGGCTTATCTGTCAGCTGGCAGGCGGGATCGTAGACGATGCCGGCTTCGGTCGTATTGGAAACCACATATTCCAAATCGTCAGATACGGCCAATTTCATCATCTCAGCATAGCCATCTTCTGTGTAGGGATTCAGGCAACGGGAAACAGAGGAAATGACACGCTTACGGTCTACCTTTTCTCCATTTTCCGAACCACGCAGGTACAAGGTATACAAGCCTTCCTGCTTGTTGATCAGATCGGTCAGACCCTGGGCGATCGGCTGAACCAGCACACATTTTCCGTTCCAACCGGCTTTTTCATTGCTGATATCAAACCAATAGTTGACAAAAGCCCGGAGGAAATTGCCCTCACCGAACTGCATCACCTTCTCCGGCGCACTTTCCAAAATATAACCGGAATAGCCGGATTCCTTCAATACCTCATAATTTAAGGTCTTCATACCATAACCTCTTTTATTCTTTTTCGTTCCAATCCCGGAACAAAACAATTATAGCAAACCAGCCAAAAATGTCAACCATCCCCAACCGACAATTCTGGTGTATTGTGAGGTAATGTTCTATAGAAAATCCCTCCGGTTCGGAAACCGGAGGGATTTGGATTATTACGAATTACTTCTTAAAAGCAATGCTCAAAGTGGCAACACGCATCTGTGTTTGAGGAGCATCCAGCATAAAATACTTGTAGGAAGTGCCGGCAGGCATTACTACGGTATAATCTGCGTAGGTTTGCTCGGCGGGGTGGTTGATCACAGTGATCCGTTCCCAATTCACACCGTCAACAGAAGCATACACTTCCAGAGCGGAAGCTCTGTAACCTGCGTTGATGACCAGGGACTGAATGACTTTGCCGCAGGAGAAGACAGCCTTGCCGTCATAGCCATTCTTGGCATCCTGGTAGATACGCAGCTGGGTGTTCATATGGCAGTCCTCAATATTCAAGGTAACGCCATCGCCCAGATCGTAGCTTTCGGTTGCGTACTGGATGCCCTTGCCGTAAGTGCTGAAGTCAAAAGTCACATCAGCAGAACCGGCAGGTTCGGTAGCCTCAGGCTCGGTAGCTTCGGGAACATTGCCCTCAGAACCGCCGCCCTGGCCTACTGCGTAGAACTTAGCATAGAAGCCGTTGTACTCAACCTTAACAGGTCCGATTGTGGTGTAGGTATTGTCGTTTCTGGTGCCGTGCCAATACAGAGCATCGTTTACAGTTGCTACAACAGTCTTCTTTGCAGCATCGTAGGTATAAACGGTGGATGCCTTGTTTTCAAACTCGGCATTGACATGGGTGCCGTTGACAACCATATTGATGTACTTCTTTGCGCCGTTAACCACTGCGTACAGATAGTAGCCGCCGTCAGCTGCTTCCAGATATACATCTGCTGCTGCGTTTACATCGGTGGTAGTGCCCATATAGTAGCTGGCCTTTACGCCGGTGATGTAGTACACATCGGTGCCCACATTTTCCTGAACGAAGCCAAACTTGTAAGCCTTGCCTACTTCGGGATCCACGATGCCGGTCTCGCCGCTGCTGGGCTCGGTGACAACAGGCTCTGTTACAGTGGGTTCTGTTACAACAGGCTCTGTAATTTCGGGCTCAACATATTCGCCGCCCAGCTTATACAGGGTGAACTGATAGGGATATTCATTAGGACGACTGCTTGCAGTTGTGGTCTTGTATCCGCGGAAACGGTGGTTGCCGGGGTACTCGCCTGTAGTGGTGGTGTTGCTTGCCAGGTAAACGGTATCTTCACCAGTACCGGCAAAGACGAAGGTTCCATTCTCAAAGCTCCAAGCCCAGTCGTAGCTGCCATCCAGCACGCCGTTCTTATTGCCGCCCGCAGGCTTAATGGTAACGCCGTTGGCATCGGTGATCACAACGCTGTCGCCATTGACAGTCAGAGTCCAAACTGCGCCCTTATCATCGGTCACAGCATTGCCGCTGACTGTGGGCTGCACTGCGCTCAGCCACTTGTTGTCATACACGCCGGGAGCATAGCCGGTGTTGACGATCATCACATACTTACCGGAAGTGAACTGGGAAGCATCGGTGATCTTGTTGAAGCCGTCACCGGTGGAGGGCTCGGTTGCTTCAGGAGCAGTGGGCTCAGTTGCCTCAGGCTCCTGCTCGGCTTCACCCAGCAGACCCTTGCCGATGATATACAGGCTCATTTCGAACTCATTGCTCTTTGCAGTGGAGTAGGCACTCCAGTTATCCTTGGAAGAGTACCATTCCATAAACATGTTGCGGCCGATGTTCTTGATGTGGTACAGGTTGCCGCCCAGGCTGATCAGTTCCCATTCGTCATACATCTCGCCCAGGTTCATGCTGCTGTACTGCTCGCCCAGAGCGATGGTCTGACCATTGTATGCAAAGCTGTAGGTTCCGTTGCCGTTGTCAACAACAGTCCAGGTTTCAGCTGCGCCGTAACCGGAAAGTACGCCGTTGGCATAGGTAACATCTACACCCTTGTTATAGAAGGAGCCTTCGCTGACCTTATCAGCAGACAGGGCCTTATTATAAGCAGGAGCAAAGATAACAACCTTGTCGCCATCCTGCAAGGTTGCAGGACCGGCAGGCTCAGTTACATCGGGTGTGGTGGGTTCGCTGGGGTTGGTGGGCTGAGGCTCAACCTCGCCGCCTGCACCCTCTGCATAGAAGTGAGAGGGGTAGGAAGTGCCGATCTTATCGAGGGAAGAAACGGAGAATGTATCATAGGTTCCGTAGGTACCGATATAGCAGGCAGTGCCTTCTACATCAGTTTCCAGAGTGTTATACTCTTCGTTCCAGGTGTAGACAGTGGAAGCCTTATCGGCGATGGTGAAATTACGGTGAGTGCCGTTGACAACAATATTGATATACTTCTTAGCGCCGGAGGCATTGGTAAATGCCACATAGAAACCGCCGTCGGCTGCTTCCAGAACCACGTCTACAGCTGCGTCAAAATCCTCAGTTGTGCCGCCGTAGTAGGTTTTTGCCATCTCGCCATTGAAGTACAGCATCTTGCCAACGCCCTTCTGATCAATGCCCCACTTGTAAGCAACGCCGATTTCGGGGGAAGTGACCATACCGATACCGGTAGAGGGCTCGGAAGGAGTGGGTTCGGTGGGAGTGGGCTCCTCGGTGGTATCGCCCAGCAGACCCTTGCCGATGATGAAGATGCTCATTTCGAACTCATCGGTCTTTGCGGAAGAGAATGCACTCCAGTTATCCTTGGAAGAGTACCATTCCATAAACATACCGCGGCCGGTGTTCTTGATGTGGTACAGGCTGCCGCCCAGGCTGACCAGTTCCCATTCATCGTAAACTTCGCCCAGGTTCATGCTGCTGAACTGCTCGCCCAGGGCGATGTTCTTGCCGCCGTTTGCGAAGCTGTAGGTGCCGTTGCTGTTCTTAACAACAGTCCAGGTTTCGGCTGCGCCGTAGCCGGACAAAGTGCCGTTGGCAACGGTGACATCGGTACCCTTATTGTAGTAAGAGCCGGCAGAAACCTTATCAGCAGACAGAGCCTTGTTGTAGGCAGGTGCGTAAATAACGACCTTATCGCCATTTTCCAGAGTGTCCTTTGCTACGGGGATAGTTTCGCCGGGTGCAACAGGTTCAGTAGGATCGGGCTCAACCTCGCCGCCCTCACCTGCAACATAGAAGTGAGCGGGGAAGGAAGAGGAGATCTTGCTGAAGTAGGAAACGGAGAAGGTATTGTAGTTATCATAGGTACCGAAGTACAGCTCGTCGCCGTTCACTTCTGTTACCAGGGTGTTGTACTGGGTGTTATAGGTATAAACCTGAGAAGGAGCGTTGGCAATGGTGAAGTTGCGGTGAGTCTTGCCGTTTTCTTCCTTGATTACAACGGTGATATACTTCTTGGCGCCGGAGGCATCCTTGAAGGTGATGTAGTAGCCGCCGTCAGCTGCTTCCAGAACAACATCCACGCCATCGTTGATGTTTTCGCTGGTTGCGCCGTAGTAGCCGCTCATAGTACCGGTGAAGTACAGGTTCACGCCCTTGTTGCCCTGCTCAATACCCCACTTGTAGGGCACGCCTACTTCGGGAGCGGTGACCAGTTCGCCAGCAGTGCCGCCCTGAGAGGGACCGTCAGCAGGAACCTTGTCAGCCTCGATGAACTTTGCAACGAACTGGCTTACACCAACAGTGGAAGCGTTGGCATCGATGATATAACCCAGCCAGGAAGCGGAGATATTATCATAGGTGCTGTAAGTACCCAGGAAGTACTTGCCGGCAGTGGGCAGATTGACTACATAAACGCCGGTCTCTCTGTCGTAAACCCAGTAGCAGGTGGGCTCGGTGGTAACCTTAACACGGCCGCGCTGCTTGCCGGAGTCATTGGTGTATTCTTCGATTTCGATGTAGGTCTTGGTTTCGCCGTTCATATAGTAGAAGCGCATACCTCTGCCGCTGATTCTCTCAGCGAATACATCGGCGCCTTCAGAACCCTTTGTGGTGGTCTGCAGCTTGCCGCTGTTAGAAGCAGTTCCGTCAAAGTACAGGGTCTTGCCAATGCCGTTCTGCTCCATATACAGTCTGTAGGCAACATCGGCTTCCATAGGACCGTAGCTGATAGTACGGGGACCTACGACCCAGTTATCCAGAGTACACTTGGCGCCGAATTCCAGCTTGCCATTGTAGTTCTCGATAACACCGGAAACGGTGATGGTATCGCTTTCGCGGATCTGGTCAATGCCGTCGCCTACCATACGGTAGCACTGGAACTTGTAGCCCTGCACCAGGATGGTAACGGTAACATTGCCGTAGTTGGGATCATAAGCATTGTCAACGCTGTAGATCTCGCCGGTCAGAGTTGCACGGTAGGGCAGCTTCTCACCGGGCTTCAGAGCCAGAGCGTCGGGGATGATCTTTGCAGGATCAGAGGAAGGACCCTGAGCAACGCCGCCGCCGCTGACACGGTTTGTCATAACGCAGCCTGCATCATACTCGATGGTGCCCTTGTAGTTCTTGATAATACCGTTAACGGTAATCAAGTCGCCAATGGCGATCTTCTCTACATCCACGCCCTTCAGACGGTAGCAGAGAATGGGATAGTTTTCTGCGCCCTCGATGGTAATCACAACAGAGAGGTTGCCATACTGAGGATCATAGGGAGAATCGATTGCGGTAACGGTACCGGTCAGAACTGCAGCGTAAGGCAGAGCTGCGTTTTCAGGCAGAGCATAAGCTTCCTTCACGATCTGGATGGGATCGGTGGGAGCTTCGATAGCGTCGCCCTTTTCAACCTTCTCCAGGATACAGCCGGCATCAAATTCGATGGTGCCTTCGTAGTTCTTAATTGTACCGCTGACGGTGATGATATTGCCAACCAGCAGATTTCTGGCAGCATCGATGGTAGCATCGGTTGCCTTCATACGGTAGCACTTGATGGGCATATCTTCAGCGCCCTCAACTGCGATGGTGACCGTAACATTCTGGTAATCCTCAGTCCAAACAGCGTCGATAGACACGATCTTACCGATCAGACGGGATTCGTAAGGCAGGCTTTCACCGGGCTTCAGTGCATATGCAGTCTTCACAACCTCAACCATATCCACGCCTTCGGGCAGGATATAGGTCCAGGAATGAGAAGCGGTGTTACCCTGAGCATCGGTGACGGTGGCAGTCAGAGTATACTCGGTATCTGCCTCGCACTCTTCGTTGATGTCGATGGTAACTGTGCCGTCCTCATTGGCGACAACCTTTACCATATCTTCGCTGACATCTACAGTCCAGACTACATCAAAGGCAATACCGCCAACGCGGACAATGCCGAAACGGGTGTAGTCAACCGGTGTCTTTTTGCCGCTATCGGTATAGAAACCCTTCAAATACTCGATAGCATCAGCTGCACCGGCACCCTTGATGGAGGGCTCGGTAACATCGGGTTGGTCCTTGCCCTTACAGCCGGCAAATGCGCCCAAAACCAGCGTAATCAGCAACAACCATGCTAATACTTTTTTCATAGTAAGCTCCTTTTTTTATTATATTTTTATGTTTACAAAAAATGGATGACTTATTATCTGACGACAGTAATATCGTCGGGGGAGAAAACCTTGACCTGATAGCCGCTATAAGTGTAGTAGTCCACAATGCCCTTGACACTGATGGTCTTGCCACGGTAGGCATCAGCAGTGATCATCTGACCGTCTTCATCATAGAGAACTGCGGTGCGGACAGAAATCACATAGCCGTCGGTAGTTCTGCAGCTAAGGGTCATAGCACCCTTGTTGGAGCTGTCTTCGTTGGTGGTGGTGGAAACGCTTTCTACACGAAGATTATCCATAGCAATGGAGGTGCTGAGCACCATTTCGCCGTAGTCACGGGTTTCCAGAGTTGTTTCTTCTGCACCCAGCTCGCTGCGGATCTCCACCTCTACCTTGCCGGTCTTGAAGGTCTTGCCGTCGGTCTGACGGTTGCCGGGTTCGTGACCGGAGGAGATAAGCTGGATGTTATTGGGATCGTTGGGACGCATATCCACATACTGGATATCGGATACCTGCCAGGTTCCGCCGGTGGCGTAGTACTGCACAGAGCCAACAAATGCCAGACGGTTGCCGGGCTCGAGAATTTCCAGACCGGTGCCTGTCATATTATAGCCATAGTAAACGGACATACCGTAATATGTATCGGTTTCTGCGTCATACTCCTCAACATAAACTGTCTGGGCGTTTTCGTAGGTGATCACACCTTCAAACGCAACCTTCATATTTTCATAGAGGCTGATGTTGGTACGCAGTTCCTTCAAAGTAACAGGCAGTGCGTCGCCATAGTAGAAATCGGGGTCCTTATCCTTGGAGTGCATATGCAGGTTGTAGGCCTTTGCCTGCATCAGAGCGTTCATACAAACATCGCCGTAGCGGTTATTTGCGGCGCTGGATGCGATGGACAGACCTTCCTGCAGCAGCTCGATGTTCAAGTTGCGGTAGGAGTCGCTGCCTGCGGGTTTGTACCAAACCCAAACCAGGTAACGGCCGCCGGTGGAGTCGGCATTCCAGTTTGCATCATCGGATTCGATGTAAATGGATTCTGCGCTTTCCAGGCGGGATTTGGTGAAGTTGGAAGCCTTCTTGCCCCAAACTTCGATCTTACCGGTAGATTCGGGAGTATTGACAGCCAGATAACGGGCCTTGAGAATACCGCCCTCAGAAATAGAGCCAGGGACATTGAAGTGGGTAGTGTCGCCGTCGATAAAAGACTTGACAGAAACTTCCTGTTTGGCAGTTTCAGAGGACATATCCAGAGTCAAAGAACCTGCATAGTCTACCCATTCCGCTAAGCCATTGCCCTGTGTTTCCTGTACAGGGGTCTCATCGCTGTTGCAGCCTGCCAGGCAGCCCAGTGCAATGCACAGGGCTGCCAGCAGGGCGAATAATCTTTTATTCATATCGCGCCTCTTTTTCTATTAGCCGGCGTGGTACTTACATTCATTATATGCTTCTTCAAATGCTTTGTTGATCATATTGTCCACATCGGTGGTTTCGTTTGCCATACAGGCAGCCAGCAGTTCGCCGACCTCAGTACGGGCAGTGGAGGAGCCAACGAATGCGGGAGAGGTGAAGTATGCGCTGGTGTTTTCCAGAGCAGTCTTGATAACCAGAGCGGTCAGCTGGCTGTAGCCGTCAGCCTTATCCAGCCAATTCTTGTAGACTTCGTTTTCCTGTGCGGAAGCGATAACGGGCATATAGCCGGAAGTGGAGGAGAACTCAGTCTGGAAGCCCATATTGGTAACCAGGTACTTCACAAACAGCCAGGAAGCAACAACCTGCTGATCGGAGGTCTTGCCGCCCTTCAGGATGCAGAGGCTGGGACCCTGGGAGATAACCTTGGGATTTGCGGGGTCAACCTGGGGAATAGAAGCAATGCCTACTTCGAAAGCCTTGTTGTCGGGGATCTGATAGCTTGCGCCGCCGGAGGAACCTACGCACATATAGCTGTGGGAGATTTCCTTATCCAGCTCGGTGAACAGACCGGAGGTGTAGGAGCCGTACAGGGCCTCAGTGGTGATGTAGCCAGCCTGGTACCACTCACGGAACATCTTAACAAAGCTCTTGCAATCGTCGTTATTGAACAGGAAGTGCTCGCCGGTAGCGGAAGTATAGTCATAGCCGTACTGCTCGCACATGGTGATGAACATATTGTCTTCGGAGTCATAGCCCAGGGGGATAGACTTGGGGTCGATCTCCAGAATCTTCTTACAGGTTTCTTCCATCTCAGCCCAAGTGGTGGGAACGGTCAGGCCGTTTTCCTCGAAGAAGGTCTTGTTGTAGTACAGAACTTCGGTAGACTTGGACAGGGGCATGGTGTACATCAGGCCGTCGCCGTATACAGTGCCTTCCTCATAGAAGCCGCCGGCCTGCAGGTCAGCGATTTCTTCTGCAGTCAGACCCAGAACCTCGGTGGTGCCGTCATCACGGGTAACAACCAGTTCGCTTTCGATCAGCTCGTCGAGAGTAACGGTTGCCCAAGCGGTGTTGTAGTTAGCAACGTGGTCGGGGTAGCAATATGCGATGTTGGGCTGGTTGTCGCCCATGATCTCAGTATTGATCAGACCAGCGATGTCGCCCCATCCGCCGTAGGAGCTGTGCTCAATGTGGATGTTGGGGTACAGCTTGTTGAACTCGCCGATGTGGTAGTCCAGAACTGCCTGGAGCTTAGCGCCCATGGTGTGGGCAAACTTGATGGTAACTTCGCTGCCGTCGTAGCCCTCTGCGGGAACAGCAAAGTTGCCCTTGACGCCGTCAATGGAGCCGCCGTTGTTGGTGGAGCCGTTGTTGCCGCAGGCTACCAAAGACAGTGCCATAGCAGCCAGGAGGATCAGTGCGAGAATTTTTTTCATAGTGGTCAATTCCTTTCTTTATGTGAAATTTATTTGCTACTACTTTATTATAAAAGCAACTTCGTTTGCTTTTATCCCTTGATGCCGCTGCGGCTTACGCCTGCCATAATATACTTACGCAGGAACAGGAAGACCATAAACAGCGGTGCGGAAACGATGGCAACAGCTGCCATCTGCACGGGGTAGTTCGCCTGACCTTCCGCGGTGGTGAAGGCGTTGCGCAGACCGTTGGTAACCAGCCACATCTCCTCCTTGTTGGCAACCAGCTTGGGCCAGATGTAGGAGTTCCATGCACCCATCATTTTCAAAATGGTGATGGAGATGAGGGTGGGCATAGCCAGGGGGATCATAACCTTCCACAGATATTTCAGATCCGAGGTGCCGTCTACCTTGGCTGCCAGATACAGCTCATTGGGAATCTGCAGGAAGTTCTGCTTGAGCAGGTAGATATAGAACACACTTACCAGGAACGGAATAATCAGCGCATAGAAGGTATTGAGCCAATTGAGGCGGTTCACGGTGATATAGTTGGTGATGGTGAACAATTCGCCGGGGATCATCATTGTTGCCAGCAGTCCGGCAAACAGCATATCCTTGCCCTTGAACTCCAGCCGGGCAAAAGCAAAGGCGGAGAGCACGGTGATAACCAGGGACAAAATGGTGGATACGATGCCAACATAAGCAGTATTCTTAAACAGCTGCAACAGGTTACCATCTCTAAATGCCTGACCGTAGTTTTCCCAGATAAATTGCTGGGGCCAGAAGGTGGGGATCGTAGCACGGTATTCCACTTCAGACTTCAGGGAGGAAATAATCATCCAGTAGAAGGGGAACAGCACGATCAGCGCCATAATAATCAAAAACAGATAGGTAAAGAACTTTACCACGATGCCCATAATCCGGGCACCGGCGGAGACATGCTGCAAGTCCTTGGCAGTCATGGTTTTCATATGATTTTTATCCATAAGACCGCCTCCTTAATAGTGGACTTTCTTCTTGCTGACCTGAAGGTTGATCATGGTCACCACAAGAATGATGCCGAACAGGATCAGCGCAGCAGCGCTGGCCTTACCCTGGGAGCTTGTTGCCAGGGAGTCGTAAATAAAGCCTACCATGGTGTTGAGTCTGCCGGCTGCAGCCGGGGGACCCATCTTGTCACCGAAGATACCGACGATGCTGGAATATTCCTTGAAGCCGCCGATGAAACCGGTGATGATAACATAAGCCAGCATGGGGGACAGCAGAGGCACAGTGATCCGGGTAAGAACTCTTCTTCTGGGAGTGCCGTCAACCCGGGCTGCGTCGTAATACTGCTTGTTGATGCTCTGCAGACCGCCCAGCAGAATGAGGATCTTGAAGGGCAGGGCATTCCAGACGATATACACAACCATAACAGTAACGTTTGCCCAGTAGTCAGAGCCCTGGTTAATCCAGTTAATGGGATCAAAGCCCAGAAGCATCAGGAAGTTATTGACGATACCCCAGGTATCTGCCTGTGTTCCGCCGCCACGCAGACCGATGATGTTAAACATAGCTGCAAACACCATACCGATGGCGATGGAGTTGGTAACGTAGGGCAGGAAGAAGATGGTCTGCAGGAATTTCTGCATAGGCTTGATGGAATTCAGAGCCACAGCAATCAGCAGAGCCAGCATAGTGGAAATCGGAACGGTTGCCACACAAAGCAGCATCGTGTTCAAAAGGTTTTTCACAAAGCTGCCGTAGCCCAGTACATCGATAAAGTTCTGAATACCGATATCGAACTGAGCGCCGCGCTTGGCAGCCATAGCGTTATAGCCGTTTTGGAACGCCATAGCAACGGTGTTGAAGATAGGCCACACTGTAAACACCAGCAGCAAAATGATCGCCGGTGCCAGATACAGCCACGCTTTCCATTGATGTTTACTTTCTACCATATTCCGTCACCTCACAGATAAATGCGGTTTTCGGTTTCCTTGTTGAACACAAAGAGCTTGTGAGGCTTGATGTTGAAGCGAACAGTTTCTGCGGACAGGTCGATCTTGTTGTCAGCATCGATGATGGAGCGGATCACGGGATTCAGAGAATTTTCGTGGGTGGATACGATGCTCACATCACGGCCCATAACCTCCACATTGCTTAGGCAGCATTCCAGAGCGCCGTTTTCGTCCATTTCAAAGCCTTCGGGACGGATACCGATGTACACATCCTGATCCTCGATACCGGCAGCCTCGCCGATGGCAGCTTCGCCAACGCAGACCTTGCCATTTTTAATGCAGCCTTCCAGCACATTGATGGGAGGTGTGCCCAGGAACTTGGCAACGAACAGGTTTACAGGATCGTCATATACATCCTGGGGCTTACCGATCTGCTGCAGCACACCCAGCTTCATAACCACGATCATATCGGAAATGGACATAGCCTCTTCCTGGTCATGGGTAACGAAAATGGTGGTGATGCCGGTTTCCTTCTGGATGCGGCGGATCTCCTCACGGGTCTGCAGACGCAGTCTTGCGTCCAGGTTGGACAGAGGCTCGTCAAGGAGCAGAACTCTGGGCATTTTCACCAGCGCACGGGCGATGGCAACACGCTGCTGCTGACCGCCGGACATTTCGCTGGGCTTCCGCTCCATCAGGTCCTCGATCTGCACCAGGCGGGCGGCTTCATAGGCACGCTCCAGCATCTGCTCCTTGCTCATCCGGTCAGCACCCTTCAGGTTCTGCAGAGGGAACA
>JAZRLK010000067.1:0-21629 GCA_045646805.1 Faecousia sp. | reverse complement strand
ATTTATATCGCTAACGCTCTAATTGACAATGAACAATGGACAATTAAGGTATTTCCTACGGAAATGATTTAAAATTGTCCGCTTTGCGGACTCCATAATTGTCAATTATCAATTGTCAATTGTCAATTTTTATCGGGCGTTGGCGCGATAAACAATCATTTATGTGCAAAAACGGAGTGCCGGGAAAGGCACTCCGTTTGGCTTATAGAGAAAAGCTTTGGGGCAGCAGCTGTGCCAATGTAAACACATCTACGCCGCCCTTTTCATTATGAATATAGATCATAAAATCATCCTTGCAAAATTCCCGCATAACCTGACGGCACACACCGCAAGGGGGAAATGCCCCGGTAATTTCACCGTTTTTACCGCCGCAAACAGCAATGGCAGTAAAATCCCGCCGGCCATCATAGATGGCTTTAAAAAAAGCTGTCCGCTCGGCGCAGTTGGTAGGACTGTAAGCGGCGTTTTCAATGTTGCAGCCCTGATACACCGTTCCGTCGCTGCACAAAAGTGCCGCGCCTACTTTATAGCCGGAATAGGGGGAATAGGAATGCCCCATAGCCTCTACGGCCAATTCCATCAGTTTTTCAGGTGTCATAACAAAATCTCCTTAGCAAAGCTGATGCCTGGAGTTTCCAGTTCGATTCCCAGCATTTCTGCAACTGTAGCAGCGATATCAGCAAAGGATGTTCTGGTTCCCAGATCCACAGGCTTTACCTGCTTGCCTAAAATCAGCAGCGGCACATACTCTCTGGTATGGTCGGTGGTAACGGTGTAAGCCGGGTCGCAGCCGTGGTCGGCAGTAATCATCAGCACATCATCCTCCTGCATTTTAGGCAGGAAGCTGCCCAGCCACCGGTCAAACTCCGCCAAAGCCGCCGCATAACCGGGGATGTCCCGGCGGTGACCGAACTGCATATCAAAATCCACCAGATTCACAAAGCAAAGTCCTTTGAAATCCTCGGCGGCATAATGATCGGTGTGAGCCATACCGTCAGCATTGGATTTGTTGTACACATACTCTGTCAGACCTTTGCCTGCAAAAATATCGTGGATCTTGCCAACGCCAATGGAGCTAAGGCCTGCCTTTTTTACTGCATCGAGCAATGTTTCCACAGGAGGCTCCAGAGAAAAATCGTGGCGGTTGGCAGTACGCTTGAAGTTACCCGGCGTGCCCACAAACGGACGGGCAATGACTCTGCCCACGCCGTGCTTACCCTGCAAAATTTTGCGGGCAATGCGGCAGTATTCATAAAGCTGCTCCGGGGGAACAATCTCCTCGTGGGCAGCGATCTGGAACACAGAGTCAGCAGAAGTATAGACGATCAAATCTCCGCTTTCCATATGCTCCTGACCGTAACGTTCAATAACCTCTGTGCCGGACCAGGGAGCATTGGCAAGAACTCCCCTGCCCGTCTGCTCCATAAAGGGCTTTAAAATTTCCTCCGGGAAACCATCGGGATAGGTTGGCAGCGGATCAGACGACACAATACCTGCAATCTCCCAATGACCGATGGTGGTATCTTTGCCCATAGAGGCTTCCTTCAGCCGGGCATAGGCACCGGTGGGGGCATCTGCCTTAGGCTGGCAGGAAACACTTTCAATATTACCCAAGCCTGCCCCGATCATATTGGGAATCTGCAGCAGATCTGAGGTAGCGCAGGCTGCCAAAGTATTGACATTTACATCGCCGAATTTTTCCGAATCGGGCATTGCGCCGATGCCGAAAGAATCCAGCACGATTAAAAACACACGTTTCATACAATTACCTCCGGTAATAAAATGCTAAATGCTGAATGCTGAATGATTGATATCCAACACTTTTTAGCAATTTGTTGCCGTTTTACATATCGTTGTCAACAAACATAGAAGCTCCTCTAAATCGTTTTCCATACTTTTATACTGTTTTTCGCTAATGTATTCTGTTCGATACAACAAGCGAAGCCAGTATTGGGTTTCATTGGCTTCTTTCAGGGCAATCGTCATCTTTGCCGCAAAATCTGCTGTTGATTGTCCACGCTGTGCCTCTGCGACATTCGCGCCTATGCTTGTTCCGCAACGCAATATTTGCTTTGATAATGTGTACTCTTTTTGGTCATGCCGTAAATACTTCGCTAAATTTACGATTCTCACAGAAAATTCAAAGCTTTTCTCACTAATTGCATTATAGCCCATATTATTTCCCGCCTATCATTCAGCATTTAGCATTTAGCATTCAGCATTAAAAAGAATCACTTGTTCTCCATAGCGACGGCCACATCCAGGGCGATCTTCATCATCTGAGTAAATGCAGTCTGACGCTCGGCGGCGGTAGTTTCCACGCCCTTGAGCACATGGTCGGAGATGGTGCAGATGCACAGAGCCCGCTTATTATACCGGGCGGCATTCATATACAAAGCGGCAGCTTCCATTTCCAGTGCCATAACGCCCATTTTCTTCAAACCGTACAGGCTGTCCAGACCTTCCGGAACACCGGCATGGTCGCCATAGAACACATCGGAAGAATTGACATTGCCCACATGGTAGGTCGCGCCGTTTTCCTTAGCGGCATCTACGGCAGCGGACAGCAGCTCATAGGATGCAATGGGGGCAAATGTACCGGGCAGATGGAACTGATGGGCGAAGTTGGAATCTGTGCAGGCACCCTGGGCAATCACCACATCATACAGATTGATATGATCCTGGATAGAACCGGCAGAGCCTACACGGATGATGTTTTCCACGCCGAAGAAGTTATACAGCTCGTGGGAATAGATACCGATGGCAGGCATACCCATACCGGACGCCATTACAGAAACCTTAACGCCCTTATAATAGCCGGTATGTCCCTGAACACCCCGGACATTGTTCACCAGCACGGGATTTTCCAAAAAGTTTTCTGCAATGAATTTCGCACGCAGAGGATCACCGGGCATCAGCACGGTTTTGCCAAAGCCGATTTCGTCCAAAAGATTGATATGGGGAGTATTATTGCTCATAACATTTCCTCCTTAGTAAGCTCCGTCGTTGGCAAGACCCTTAGCGATCTTGACAACACGGGATGTTCCCAGGCGGGATGCGCCCAGGCGAATAAATTCCTCAGCATCCTCCAGACTGGAGATGCCGCCTGCAGCCTTGATCTTTACATCCGGGCCGATGTGCTTGGCAAACAGTGCCACATCAGCAAAGGTTGCGCCGGCAGTGGAGAAGCCGGTAGATGTCTTGATATAGTCTGCGCCGGCTTTGGTGACGCAGCCGCACAGTGCAATTTTTTCCTCGTCGGTGAGCAGGCAGGTTTCGATGATAACCTTCAAAAGCTTGCCCTTGCAGGCAGCCTTAATGGCAGCGATTTCAGCGGTGATCTCCTCCCACTTGCCTTCCTTGGCCCAGCCGATGTTGATGACCATATCCACTTCGTCAGCGCCATTATCCACAGCATCGGAGGTCATAAAGCACTTGGCAGCGGTAGTGGCATAGCCATTGGGGAAGCCGATAACAGTGCAGATTGCCAGCTTGTCGCCCACATACTCTTTTGCCTGCTTGACGAAAGATGCAGGGATGCAAACGGATGCAGTTTTGTACTTCATACCGTCGTCGCAGATAGCCTGGATATCCTTCCAGGTTGCAGTTTGAGCCAGCAGTGTGTGGTCGCATTTTGCTAAAATTTCTTTGATTTCCATAATATTATTCCTCACTTTCAGTTTTGTCCGTGTAATTTGATAATTTTGTGTTCCCGGATGCCGGTTTCATAGCAGCGGTGGCACATAGCAATATAGGAATCATTGCCGCCCAGCACCACCTGTGCGCCCTCGGTAACAATGTGACCAGTGCAGTCGATACGGGCATTGACAACGGCCTTATTGCCGCAATCGCAAATGGTCTTGATTTCGTCAAAGCTATCTGCGATTTCCATCAGCCGCCGGGAACCGGGGAAAAGTCTGGTCTGGAAATCTGTCCGCAAACCGAAGCAGATTACCGGGATGTCATAATCGTTGACAATGGCCCGAAGCTGGTCGATCTGTTCCGGGGTCAGGAACTGGCATTCATCCACGATGATAATATCGCAGCAGCCCTTACGGGTCTGGCGGAACCGGGCATAGATATCGCAATCCGGCGGTGCCACCTCTACCTGCGCCTCCAGACCGATGCGGCTGCGGAGAATATCTGCGCCGTCACGGGTATCGGCACTGGGCTTTAAAAGCCAGACCTTCAGCCCGTTTTCCTCGTAATTGTATTTGGTAATCAGCGCCTGAGCAGTCTTGCTGGAGCCCATTGCGCCATACTTAAAATAGAGCTTTGCCATAGCAGAACCTCCGTTTATTTCTCTGTTTTTTCATTATACTAAAAAGCCGGTCATTATGCAAGATGGGATTTTTGGCATATCCTCCCCTCTGCCGCCATAGAATGATCTATAAGGGAGTGTGGCTGAAATGAAATTTACGGAACTTAACTGCAAGGAAGTGATCTGCGTTTGCGACGGCAGGCGGCTTGGATTTATCAGCGATGTGCGCATTGAACTGCCGGAGGGACGGGTGGTTGCCATTATCGTGCCGGGAAAAAATCGGCTGTTCGGTCTTTGGGGCTGCCGGGAAGATTATGTGATTCCCTGGAACTGCATCAAGCGCATTGGGCCGGATATCGTGCTGGTAGATGCCCGCCCCGAAGACTGCCGTGTTCCCAGAACCAATGCATTTTTTCAGAAAATATGATATTTTCGGGACAGGGCGATGTGATATGCACCCCAAAAGTTAGACACTTTTGGGGTGCATATTTTTATGGATAAAACAGGAAGAAAAAAGAGAAGTTATAGTGCAGAATTTAAAATTGGTGTTATAATGGACTTGCGAGAACATCGATTGGGTTATAGAGAAACCGCAAGGAAATATAACATGAGCAAGAGTGGTAGTACTGTTGCGACGTTACAACGGTGGGAGCGCATATACCTGGAAGAAGGAGCCGAGGGCCTTATGAAAGAAAGACGAGGCAGAGCTTGTGCTGCCAGTGGCACAAAGAAAGGCAGACCACCGAAACTGGATCCAAAGGTAGAGGAAGATCTCATTGCTGAAAACCAGCGCCTTCGTATGGAGATTGAATACTTAAAAAAATTGGATGCCTTAGTTCGAGAGCGGGAAGAGCGAGAGAATGCGAGAAATCAAAAATAGTCAACGAACTAAGGCAAAAATACCCGCTGAAAGACTTGTTAAAGCTGTCTGGCATTGCCAGAAGTACATACTATTACCACATCAAACAGCAGGACAAGGATAAGTACGCAAGTGAGAAAGCAGATATTGTGGAGATCTTTGACAAGAACAAGGGTATTTACGGATACCGTAGAATAACAGACCAACTCAAGAAGAAAGGCTATTCTATAAACCACAAAACTGTATTAAAGTTAATGAAAAGCCTTAATTTGCGAGGAAAACAGAGCAAAAACGGCAAGTACCATTCATACAAGGGTGAAGTCGGTAAAGTTGCAGATAACATCCTAAAAAGAGATTTCACAGCAGAAAAGCCCTTTGAAAAGCTAACAACAGATGTAACTGAATTTAAGGTTTGTAACGATAAAGTTTATCTATCGCCTGTGTTGGATTTGTTCAATAGAGAAATTGTATCTTACTCCATATCGCTAAGTCCAAACCTGCAGTAGGTCAGAGATATGCTTGCGGGCTTGTTTGCCAAGTTGCCTGATACCGCAAGACCGATATTCCATTCAGATCAAGGCTGGCAGTACCAACACGCAGAATACCAAAGGTTACTTGCCGAACACAACATTACACAGAGTATGTCCAGAAAAGGTAACTGCATGGACAATGGTGCTATGGAAAATTTCTTCGGTAGGCTAAAGGTTGAAATGTTCTATGGAGAACAATTTGAGAGTGTAGAGGACTTTATCCAAGCTCTGGATGATTACATCTATTATTATAACAACGACCGAATATCTATAAAATTAAAAGGAATGAGTCCGGTGCAATACCGAACTCATTCACAAGCAAGTTAATATTAAATTTTTGTCTAAACTTTGGGGTTCACTTCATCCCCCTCGTTTGAGGGGGATTTTTTTATGGCTAAAAAAGGACAAACCGGGATGAAAAAAGGAGGAAAAAGGACTGGCTGCACCGAATAGGGTGTGGTGGAGGTGAGGCGTATGATCGCCGCCGTTTGGCTGATGCTTAGCGGATTGCTGTATTCTTTGCAGCTGCAAACCGGCAGCTTCCCAAAACCCTTGAGCCAGGAAGAGGAAAATCATTATCTGACGCTGGCAGCCCAGGGGGATATTGGGGCGCGCAATGTACTCATTGAGAGAAATCTCCGCCTGGTGGCCCATATTATGAAAAAATACTATGCCCAGACCGCAGACCAGGAGGATTTGATCTCCATTGGAACCATCGGGCTTATCAAGGGTATTGAAAGCTTTGATCCGTCCAAGGGAGCGAGGCTGGCAACCTATGCGGCAAAATGCGTGGAAAACGAAATTTTAATGTACTTCCGCAGTCAGAAGAAATCCAGCCAGGATGTATCTCTTTCTGATTATATTGAAACCGGCAGCGACGGAGCTGCACTGTCGTTTATGGATGTTGTGGCGGAAGATGATGATCTGCTGGAGCGTATCAGCAATCGGGAGGATATTCGAAAGGCGTTGCAGGCGATGGATCGGGTGCTGACGCCCCAGGAACGGCAGGTGATCGTTCTGCGTTACGGTTTGGAGGGGAATCCTCCCTGCCGGCAGCGAGAGGTGGCACGAATTTCTGGTATCAGCCGAAGTTATGTATCGCACCACGCTTAATGTAAACGATGCCCGGAGAGCGATCCAGCTCCCCGGGCATCTGTGTTATTAAACTACATAGCGACCATTCATCAAAAAAAGTATGTACTTCACAGAATTGTGATCAATAATTGTAAAAATTGTACGGACATAAGAAAGATTAAAAGGGAAGTTCTATATATTCAATTTCTGGATGAGAATTAAGTTCTTCCTTAAACACATTCCACCAAGGATGCTCCTTTTCCCAAACGAGTTCATCTTTTAATTTGTTAATAATACGTTGGTCATTATTCTTTAAACCACTTTTTATATAATATTTTAAGGACCATGAAATAGTAGCCTTGTTAATATAACAAATTTTTTTCCAAAAATATTCTTCAATATATGAAACGACATTTGCGTTGTCGCTTTTAATCATCTCAACTGCTTGACGTGTCCAGTTATCTTTTTCACCAAAATTCTCAAGGTGAACAGCTGTAATCCATGTAGCAAGAGCACCATGTTTTCCACATGTTTGGGTTACCTCATCGTAGCTACCTTGAGAAAAGTCTGAAAACAGTATCGACTCTGTTCTAATCCTTACTGATTGATCTATCATAGACCAATATTTGCCGGGACAAATGTGAACAATGTATCTAATATCTTCATTGTTAGTTGTTGTTCTAAGTTCATCACTGACTATTTTGTACACTCTTGATAGTTCTGCACTTTCAAGCTGATCAAACAATGCTTCGAGGAAGCTTCCTAATGAATAGATGTTTCCTTGATCGCGTCGCAGAATGGTTTGAATTGCGATGTTAGCTCGCTGCCGTTTAGGAATTTCTTGCACAAGCAAGGTTGAATATTCCTTGCTATTAACATAGTATTCATCAAATACGCGTGCTAAGAAGTCTTCTTCATTAAATCGTAATTTAGATTGATCAATTAATCTGAGTAGATAATTTACAAAAATGATAATTGAATCTGCTGACAGCTTGTCGTCAATCATAGCGTCATGACTACGGGGATTTCTAATGCCAGTATATATGCCTCGAAGTATTTCTTGTATACCTTTTTGGATATCCTTTTCAGAATCAGTTTGTAACTTGTTTAATTTAATTCGAGGATCATCTCCTCCGAATGCCTGTCCAATTAGACTTGCACCATCCCCTTCTAATCCTGTTTTATTTCGAATGGTGTCAGTTAATTTAAAAATAGCATCAAGTATAGAGCCTGTATAATTTTCGGATTCATAGTTTTTTTGTATAGCTTCCCATAGTTCAACATCAATTTCATTTCTAATTGTCATAGCTGAGTACTCCCTTGGTTAATATATCTTCTGTGGGTATATGCCCAATGACCGTTTTGGCGGCATTTGGTTAGTTTGCCGTCGGCTACAAGGCTGGCGAGAATGCGGTTGGCGGTGGCTGCGGACACATTGCAAAGTGACCGGACATCGGCGTTCATAATAAACTCGTGGGTTTCCAAGAATTTCTCGATCTGTAGCCAGCGGAGTGTTGCCTTATCCATTGCTTCATCGCTCATTCCATCACTCGCTTTGATAGTGTCTATGAGCGATGCTTTGATAATAGAAAGCATAAACTCGATGAACACCGTGGAACTTCCGGCAGCGTTGGATGCATTGATAGCATCGTAATATGCACGCTGATTGGCGTGGATCATAGACTCCACGGGCAACCACGCAAAGGCAGGATTCCATTTACTTAGCAGTAATGTGTGCCACAGACGACCAATACGACCATTTCCATCCGCAAAGGGATGAATTTGTTCCAGCTCATAGTGGAACACGCAGCTTCGGATCAGAATATGCACCTGGCTAGTTTTCGTCCATTCCAGCAAGTCCTTGGTAAGACCGGGAACATAGTCCGGCAGTGTGCCGAAGTGCAGAATATTGCCCTGCTGGTCTACCACTGCTACCGGACGGCTGCGGAAATAACCGGATTCTTCCACCAAGCCCCGGGTCATAATACCGTGTGCCGTGAGCAGGTCTTCTACATCGTAGGGGTCCAGTTTGTCCAATTGCTCATAGATTTCGTAGGCATTCTTCACTTCAGCTATATCCCTAGGCGGTGCCAGCACATGCTTGCCATTAAGCACTGCAGTTACCTGCTCCAGGGACAAGGTGTTCTGCTCAATAGCCAAAGAACCGTGGATAGTGCGGATTCGATTGGTTCGGCGCAGGGTGGGGTTAGAAGACAGTTGATGAATAGATGTCAGCTTACCTGTAAGTTCCGCAATTTCCGCTACTAGATCAATAATCGTATTAGTAATTTCAAAGGGAGGATTTTTCATAATTCGCCTCCAAAAAGTAGTTTTTTATATTATACCGCCGTTTTTGAGAAAATGCAACACATCGCTCATTTCATCAATCATATTAATTATGTGAAAATATAATATCCCAAAGACAATCCCCTTTCTATCTGTTAAGCTAAAAGAGCCATTCACGCTCTTCCGCTTAGAGAAAGGAGGTGGAATTATGGAGACTTGGGATGAAATGAAAAAAGACGGTTTTTTTACCATCGATCAATGCCACAGAATAGCCGTAAAGTCACTTTCTGACCAAGATAATGCAGCGGAGATTGTAAAGGAAATTCTAATGAAATCCTATATAGACTATTTGATTCAACAGAGAAAGGAGGAAGTATAGTGCAAAAACGAGTATATTGTTTATATCGAGTTTCTACCGCAAAACAGGTCGATTATGGCGATAGCAATCAAGCAGATATCCCTGTGCAGCGAAAAGCATGCAGAGAATTCGCAGAAAAAATGGGCTGGACAATTATTCGGGAAGAACAGGAAGCTGGTGTGTCTGGTTATAAAGTCAGCGCAGATCATAGAGACAAGCTGCAGCTCATTCGCGACCATGCCAAGCAGGGAAAATACGATATTCTTCTCGTATTTATGTTTGACCGACTGGGGCGCAAGTCGGATGAAACACCTTTTGTTGTGGAGTGGTTTGTCAAAAACGGTATCCAAGTTTGGAGTGTCATTGAGGGGGAACAGCGATTTGACTCACACACAGACCGACTTATAAATTACATTCGCTTTTGGCAAGCTGACGGGGAAAGCGAGAAAATATCTAATCGTACCAGAACAGCGTTGGGACAGTTGGTGCAGGAAGGACATTATCGGGGTGGTTTTGTTCCGTATGGATATAAATTAGTTCCGAGTGGAGTGCTCAACAAGCGCAAACACGAAATCAGCAAACTGGAAATTGAAGAATCAGAGGCTTGCATTGTTCGAAAAATCTATGACCTCAGTATAAACTGCGGATACGGCCGATGGAAAATTGCGACAACGTTAAATGAGCAAGGAATCTTCAGCCGTGGAGGGAAACGATGGCATGAGGCTACGATTGGTCATATTTTGCGCAACATTACCTATGTGGGCATTCTGCGTAGCGGTCAAACTTATTCTAAAATATTTCCGGAGTTGCAAATTATTTCGAAGGAAAAATTCGAGCAGGTACAGATGTTGATGACACAGCGCACAAACGAGTACAACGCTTGCCGTACTATGCCGCTAACCACAAAAGGAAAAGCACTTCTGTCTGGCAATATATTTTGTGGGCATTGTGGAGGCAGATTAATTCTGACAACTAACTCTACCACTTATAAAAGTACTTTGGGAGAATGCGTTCCTCGTAAGCGTATCCGATATATATGCTATAACAAAACCCGAAAGCGCGTAGCCTGCAAAGGGCAGACCGGATACACATCCCATATTCTTGATGAACGAATTAAGAATGTTATAAAGCAATACTTAGAACAGCTTGGACCGATCGACAATGATAAAATTCTTGAAGGTATTCACCTGCGTTCGGAAGCGATAATAGAATCGCAAATTCAGCAGGAGTTAAAGAAAATGAAATCTGCTGAACAAGAATGGGATGCACTAAGGCTTGAGCTGGGAAAAGCCCTTTTGGGTCACAGTAAGTTTTCTGCCGATGTGCTTGCGAAAGCACTAGAAGAAACAGAAGAAATAATAAGGAATTGCCAAAAAAGCCTTGCATTTTTTCGTGCTGAGTTGATTGTATCACGAGATCGGATATCTGCAATTGAGAGAAGATTAAATAGGCTAAATTGGATAGACTTATATGAATTAAGTGACAACGAAGTGAAGAAAATGATTAGCTGCCATGTGATCCATAAAATATTTGTATTTCAAGGATATGCTTTGTGTTTGGAGGTTAATTTTCCGATTTCTTTACTGATTTAACGATTGAGGGGTGTAGCTCATTCGGGAGAGCGCTTGAATGGCAGTCTAAAACAGAATAAAGAGAAAAGGTTTACTAATATACATTGTAGAGAATGTCTATTGGTAAGCCTTTTTTACAAAAAGGCATCTCTGGATTCTGATTGATTGGGGCATAAAAATCAATATTATGGTTTAAATAAGACTAAGAATCTCGTCAAAAGGTATCCCTAGAGGCATCTGCAAATATTCAAAGGAGGTAATGTGAGATGGAAAATGAAAAAAGAACCCGATGTTTATATGTGAAACCTATAAAAGATAGCAACCAAATTGCAACGATTGATGTACAAGAGGCACTTTGCCATACTTTTGTTTCGATACAGGGGTGGCGTGTGTGCCAGGAAAGCTATGCATCTTTATTTTGGGATGATCAGATTACACCGAACCTTATTGAACAACTGAACGACATTTGCTGTAACGCAGCAATGTCTGAGTTTGATATTCTATTAGTTGCAACCCGTAAATTTCTTGATATCCCAGAAGAATATGTTACACAGGCTATAAACTGGCTTCGTGAGAACAATGTAGAAACATGGAGTGTATGCGAAGGTAAGTTGTCATAATTCAAACTACATAAATTATCTACATACTGAACAGGTCCGTACCAAAATGGTGCGGACCTGTTTCGTTTGGCTGCAAGTTGATCACAGCAAAATCATAGACTTGATTCAGGAGGTGCTTTTATGGAAAAGACTTTAATCGTTCACTGTACCTATTCTGAAGATGGCAAGAACATTGCCGAGATTATTCGGGAATCCTTCCGTTTATTCCTGCCAAAAGAGCTTTTGGGTATAGCTATTTGAAACGGTTTGTAGTATTGTTGTGGCGATGAATGGTCGCTGGATTTAAGGAGGAAATTATGTACTTAGAAATCGGCGATCCCATGGCTTACCATGTGGCCAAATACATCAGATTATCAAAGGAGGATGAAAACGAAGGGCCGTCCCAGAGTGTTACAAATCAAAACTCTCTGTTGGACGAATTTGTAAAACAGCATCGGCTGGTGGTGTACGATACCTATATTGATGATGGTTACAGCGGAACCACCTTTGACAGACCGGCTTTCCAACGGATGATCGCAGACATCGAGGCCAAAAAGGTGAATATGGTCATAACCAAAGACCTGTCCCGATTGGGCAGAGATTACATTATGACCGGTCATTATATGGAACGGTATTTTCCGGAACGCCGAGTGCGGTACATATCCCTTCTGGATGGCATCGACACCGGTGTAGAGTCCACAGCCAACGACATTACCCCGTTTCGAGCTATTATGAACGATATGTACGCCAAGGACATTTCGAAGAAGATCAAGTCTGTCAAACGGGATAAGCAACGCAAAGGGCAGTTCATCGGCGGAAAGCCAATGTACGGCTATAAAATGCATCCCACGGAGAAGAACAAAATCGTCATTGACGAGGAAGTTGCTCCCATTGTCCGGCGAATCTTTGCTATGGCGTTGGATGGTATGAGCTGCCGGAAAATTGCGGCGACACTCAATGAAGAAGGTATACCTACACCAGCAACCTACTGCGGTTGGAATATGGGGCGCAAGGGTCCCTATGCAGGGCTGTGGTCCAGTGAGCGCATTTCTGAAATGCTACAAAACGAAACCTATATTGGCAATATGGTGCAGGGACGAATGGTGAAGATCAGCTATAAGTCTGATAAGTGTCTGCGACAGCCCAGAGAAAACTGGGTGGTGGTTGAGAACACTCACGAACCGCTGATTGACAGAGAAACTTTCCAAAAGGTGAGAATGCTGGTGGACAGTCGCAAGCATACCCGAAGCCGTACCTATGACTACCTGCTAAAAGGCTTGATATTCTGCCACGAATGTGGGTATCCGCTGGCAACCATCAACCGCCCACCGGTATCCGGAGAAGATCGGCTGTTCTTCGTCTGCCGAACCTATCAGAGATTCACGAAAGCTGGTGTCTGCAGTTGCCACTCGATCAAAGAACAGGTTGTTACAGATGCAGTGCTGACCAAAGTTCGGGAAGTTTGTCAGGCATACCTTGACCCCGATGAACTCCTTCCTATGGCGCAGAAAGCTGTGGAAGAAAACCAAAAGGCGGATAAAATTGAAGCGGAAATCCAATCTCTGCAGAGTAAAATCGACGCAATGACTGCCAACCTTGATAAGATGTATATGGATCGATTGGCAGGTATCTTAAACGATGCAGACTTCCAACGGATCTACCTGAAGGTCAAGTCAGACAGAAGCTCCATGGAAGACAAAATCAAGGTTTTGGAAGAGCAGAGGCAGGAACCGGTAAAAGCCGAAGACCAGGCAAAAAAGCTGGTAAAACGGTTCATAGACTGCACCTGCACAAACAGAGAACTGCTTGTTAGCCTGATTGAACGGATAGAACTGACTGAGGACAAACAAATCTATATCAAGTTCCGCTTCCGGGAGTTGGAAGCGGTTTCCTAAAGGGCAATCGTTTACAATAAGCGATGCGGAATGTATCCAGGATTGAAAAAAAAGCCTTGCAAAAACTTCGCCAAGAGTTGGAATAACTCGCTGTTTCCGGAGGGAATAGGGAAGTTTTTCAACATAAAGTAGAAAATGGTAACAAAAAAGTAATTAAAGTTACAAAAAATCTGCAAATTCCTGCTTGCATCCTTGACAAAACTGTGATAGTATGTACAAGGATTATACCCTAAATATGATGGGAGGGGCATACCATGCCCAAATCGCCCCAAACAATAAGACATACAGCGAGGAATCAAGGAGGGTTTCCGAATTGAAACTTTTTAGAAAAACAGCTGCCTGGATGGCAGTGGTGCTGATGTGTTCGGCATTGGCAACAACTGCTATGGCGGCAGAGCAAGAGCAGATAACTGAAATTGCCGCCGCAGAATATCAAAAGACCCAAAGAACCAACTCTGAAGCGGTTTATACAGAAGTCAATGAAGTGGTGTATGCCACAGCTCCCGTCAATATCCGTACCGGCCCAAGCACCGGATATTCCATCTTGGGCGTGCTGCGAACCGGCGCATCCATCCGGCGCATTGCTGTTGGCAGCAATGGTTGGAGCAAGGTTATCTACGGCGGCAAAACAGCCTATATGGTATCGGCGTATATTTCCGCTACCCGTCCTGCCGGCTATACGGATAATCTGGACGATACGGAAATCAGGCGTCAGGTTGCCATTGCCAACGGTCTGAATCCGGCAGAATATACCGCAGAATCCTGGGCGGCTATGCAGGCGGCCCTGGACGAAGCCTGTGAAGCAATGGTTGGCTACAACCAGATTGCAGCAGACCAGGCTGCGGAGGATTTGAAGAACGCCATTGCCGCATTGGTGCGGATGGACTATACTGCGCTGGAAGCAGTACTTTCCAATGTGCAGAAGCTGCTGGAAGAAAATCCCCAAAATGAGTTGTGGGGAAAGGTGCTCACTGCCTGCGAGGAAGCCAACGGTCTTATGACCGGCGGCGACCAGGCTGCGGTGGATGCGGCAGCATCCGAGCTTACCCAACTGTATGCCGAGCTTCAGGCCCTTATGGAAAGTGAGGGAGCCCCTGAGATCGTGGTGCAGCAGGTTCCTGTGGAAGTACCGCCCTCTGACGATTACTGTAACATTGCAAAACACCGTGTATGGCCGGTTCTGTTTTTCGTCAGCCTGGCGGTGAACGGGATTCTGGTTGTCGTGATGGTGGCTTATGTTTCTAACAAAAAGCGGAACCAGCGGGATGATACACCATTGGTAGATTACGATATCTACGATGACACGCTGTAATGGAAGGGATAGTTATGGCACAAAACAATTGGAAACGAAAAGAATATGAAACCTGGGATGAGGCGTTCCGTGGCTTGGCACCTGCTGTTCGGCAGCAGTCTGTCCGCGTGGCGGCTTATACGCAGGCGTTGTTTGTCCAGGCCTGCGCCGGTAATTTCGGCATCAATACCCGTGACGGCGAAGAGCGTATGCAGGGCCAGTATGCGGATCTGGCATATAAATGCGGTATGTACCACCAGTTAGGTAAGGCTCTGGTTCCTCCGGATTACCAGCTTTGGCAGGATGATTTTACCGACGAGGAAAAAGCGGTGTACCAAAAATACACCACCGACGGCCGTCTTTTGGTTGCCTCCTTGCAGGAGCAGAGCAACCGGGCGAGGGAAAGACGCAAAGGCACGCTGATCGAGCAGCCCACCCGGAACATTCCCTGGCTGATGCTGCGGGAAAGCTGCGAGCAGCATATGGAGAGATGGGATGGCAGCGGTTATCCTGCAGGTCGTTTGGGCAGCGATATCAGTCCCATTGCCCAGATCGTCGGCATAGCCAAGGAACTGGATCGGCTGTCTTCGGAAACCAAATCCGAAACGCCCTTCGACGATGCTTATAAAACATTGATTTCCCAGACAGGCACGATGTGGAGTCCGGAGCTGATCGAGCTTTTGAAGGAATCCAGAACCCAGTGCCGCGGGGTGTACAATAAATACATCCATTACACAATGACACTGCCCAAAACCATCCCTCTGGTGGAAAAGCGGAAGGATCGGGTTATGGGTCTGCAATACCGCCCTATGGTATGCAATGCCCAGGGGGATATAACAGCTTACGAAGCAACTGCCTGGTTTGGCGGAATCCCCGACCGTCCCGATGACCGGGAAACGGCAGAAGATGTGGCGGCTATGCTCGGCCGGAAGGAAATGGTGGCAGATGTTGCCTTCTATTTCCTGTATGAGGCGGCAGATACTGTGCTGCGGATCGAAAACTGCAAGCTGAACCTGCAAGCAGTGCTGCTGCAGATGCTCCCGGATTTCTATTTGCAGGGAACCCAGCTGCAGCGGTTTAACCAGCTGTTTAAGGATCAGCCCATTCCCCGTCAGAAGCTGCTGCTGACCATTCCTATGGATACCATTCTGGGGGCCAGCAAGGGCAATCTGGAAGTGATCGAGCGTTATTTGCGCAACGGCATCTGCCTGGTGGTGGATGGCTACGATCCTGAAAAATTGCCTGTAGATAAACTCAAGGCAATGGGCTTTACCTATGCACGGCTGGATCCTGCGCTGTATCTGAAGCAGGAAACTGCCAATATTATGAACCGCATGCGCAAAGAGGGGTTTACCCTGATTGGCGGCGGTGCGGATAACCACGATACTTTGGCGTGGCTGGCGGCCTGCGGTGTGTCCTTCATCAGCGGAACGCTAACCGGTGTGCCGGTCAGCGAGGACGAACTGATCCAGGATTCTCTGGCAAGAGAGAAGTAAGCTATGGGAAAACTGGAAGTTTATATGATTGCGGCGGATAACCCCATAGGCAAGAAACAGCGCTGCATTTTCAAGCGGAAACGGGCAGGGGAGGTACTGACCCGGGAACAGGTGGCGGCCATTAAGAAAGGCCGAAAAATCCTGCGCCGGGATATGAAGTCCCAAGGGATCAAGGAAAAGTCGGATTTTGAGCTGACTGCTTCGAGTATGGGCCTGTATTTCGATAAACGCCGCTGGTGGTTATTGCTGCTGTGGTTTTTCCACGGCAGGGGACTGTGGGCATTGGCTGGTGCGCTGGCACTTCTGATGCTGACGCTGTTTCTGTACTCCACCGTTACCCAATTGCGCGGTCATTTTACCGTCAATATGAGCGACGATCTGTTCCGGGAAGGTTTTACCCTGAGCGATACGGTGTGGTTTGATATGCCGACCACCAATCTGTTCTGCACCCCGGCGGAGAATGTGCCCTGCGTTTCCTTCAGCAATCTGCCGGAGGATCTGGATGAAATCGACGGCGACCATCACGCAGATTATTTTGCCTATACCTTCTACTGCCGCAATGAGGGGCAGTCCACGGTGGGGTACGACTGGCAGATGAAGCTTAATTCCGAAAGCCGGAATTTGTCTTCTGCTTGCTGGGTTATGATCTTTGAGGATGGAGAGATGACCTTCTATGCCGCACCCAATGGGGAAACAGGTAAAGCCGAAGCACTGCCTGCTTTTGATGATAATACCCGGGGATATATTGATTTTCCCCTGCGGAAATTTGCCAAAAACCCTGAAACCCAGTATGAAACCGTTGCGGTGCGGGAGGCTTTTACATATAGCCGGGTGATTCCGGAGATGTTTGTATCCGATACG
Organism: Faecousia sp.; assembly: GCA_045646805.1. GTDB lineage: Bacteria > Bacillota > Clostridia > Oscillospirales > Oscillospiraceae > Faecousia. The sequence goes on along the minus strand of JAZRLK010000067.1, from coordinate 4,548 downwards.
GTGGTAGCAGAAGGCTGCCAGAGGTCGGTTGCTCCCGGCGATGTCCATAAGTATACGGTGGTAATCTGGCTGGAAGGCGACGACCCCGATTGTACCAATGACCTCATTGGCGGTCATATAGGTATGGAATTTGGATTCGAGCTGATCCAGGAAGAGAAACCTGAGGAACAACCCTCCCGCTGGGATAAATTCTGGCAAAACCTCCGCTTCTGGGAAGAATGATTTTTTACATAGTAGGGGCCGATGCCCATATCGGCCCGGCAGAAAAGCCATAATCGGTACTTTTTCTCTAAAAAATATCAATTCAGGATAGAGGTGGGCATCGATTCCTGCAAAGAATTATTTTATATGTTTCTTATCTGCGGCCGCACTCCGCCGCCGGTAAGTATCATAGCTCCGGCGGGAGCTGAAACACGCAGATTCAACGAAAGGAACGTGAAATCACAACATGAACAAGAAACAAAACAAGCGTCGCGGCGATATCAAGACTAAGCTTGTTGCTGCGATCAGCATGCTGCTGGTATCTTCCATCATGATGGTTTCCACCACCTACGCCTGGTTCACCCTGTCTACGGCTCCCGAAGTCAAGGGTATCAACACCGCTGTAGGCGCCAACGGTAACCTGGAAATGGCTCTGATGCCCAAGCATGGCGACCCTGCACAGATCACCAGTGCAGTTGGCGACAGCACTAAGGATATCGAAGAAAAGAATATCACCTGGGGTAACCTGGTCGATGTTAGCGAGCGTACCATTTACGGTATGAACAACATCAACCTGCTGCCCTCCGCTCTGAGCCTGACTGACGATGGCAAGATCAACGTTCTGGGTTCTATTTTGAAGACTCCCGTGTACGGTGACGACGGAAGAATCAGCAATTTGGCTGATAACTCCTATGCCGGCTATTTCTACAAGCAGACTCAGTCCTTCGTGCCCGCCGGTGATGACTTCCTCACCAATACCGAGTATACTGCCGGTATTCGTGCAGTGGGTACTTCCTCCGGCATGACTGACCGTCAGCTTACTTACCGTAATGCCCTCTCCGCAGCCAATACCGCAAAGGCTATGGCTGCCAATAAGGCATCCCAGTCTCTGAACAACAACGGTTCTGCTCTGGCAAACATCGCCATTGCATACGGTGTAAACCCCGATGCGAAATTTGATGCAGAGGACGTCGCATCCCTGCGCGCGATCATCGATGATCTGCGCAACGACGGTGGCATTCTCGATCAGATCGAGGTTGCCTATATGCAGTACATCCTGGCTTTTGCTGCTTCCGCACAGGGCGGTGAAGACTCCGTCAGCGAAACCGTTAAGGGCTGGGTGAACGCAACCGATGCAACCCTGGAGGGTGTTGTTGCTCAGTTGTCCTCTGTTGGCGTAACTCTGCCCACAGAGCTGTCTGATGTCATTGCTGAGTATCAGGCAACTGCTGCCAACGTAGAGGCTGCTCACGGTGTTCTGGCTGCTCTGGAAGCTGATACTTCCAAGACAGAGTACACCTGGGCTGACATCAGAGAGGCTATGACTCCTCTGGCTGACCCCTCTGCTATGAAGGTTAACAACTTTGCTGCTGGTTCTGTTAAGGACAACATCAGCGATCTGGTTAACTCCGTGCTGCAGCTGGGCGGTCTGTTCGTCACTATGGAATCCGGTGCCGGCGTCTATGCCGATATCGCTGACCACTGCGGCGACTATAAGGCATCTGTTACCATCGACGAGGTTTCCTACAATGGAACTACTCTGACCGGTATGAGTGCCCGTATGGAAACCAAGACAACACAGGCTCCTGTTTATCTGGATGTTGTTAAGGCTGCTGTAGATCTGGCAGGCGCACCTTCCGGTGCTGCTGCAGGCACAATGCCTCTGACCGATATGTACGGCTACATTGTTGACCTGGCATTCCGTACTAACGCTACCGACTCCAAGCTGCTGCTGCAGGCTGAGGGTGCAGACCGCATCTACAGCGACAACACCAACGAAGCAACTATGGGCGCAGGCAGCACTATGACCTTCCAGGCCACCACCACCGACTTCTCCAACGAGCAGGTTAAGGCTTTGATGGGTGCTATCCGCATCGTATTCTTCAACCCCGCAGATGGCAGCATCTATTCCTACTCCAGACTGGATATGACAAATCCTGTTTCCGGTACTGAGGGCTGGACTGCTGAGATGTATCTGTGCGATGCAGACGGTGTTGCAACCGGCTCCGCTGAAATTATGCCTCTGACCCAGAACCAGGCTACTGCACTGTCCGTGCTGGTATACCTGGACGGCAACGTTGTGGGCAACGATGATGTGGCTGCTACTGCCGAGACTTCCATGAGCGGTAAGATGAACCTGCAGTTTGCAAGCTCTGCTAACCTGGTTCCCATGGAATACTCCGGCCTGTACACCCCTGCAGGCAACTAATAGCCAACAGGCCGTTAATTTTGCATTACCCCCTGCCCCGGTTTTCGGGGCAGGGAACACGGGAATTGCGGCTGTGGGCTGTCCTGAATGGAGTGCATCAGGACGCCCATAGCCCGCGGCCGCGTTTTCCGCAAGCAATTTATTAAAGGAGAAAGCATTGAGTAAGCAAAAGAAAAGATTATCAAAAAAAGCAGCTTTATTTCTCTATGTGTATATGCTGCTGATATTGCTGACGCTGCTCGTTGTGGGCTCCTATACCTGGTTTTCATTAAGCAGAACCCCCCGGGTCAGCGATATGAATATGTATGTCAACTCCGTATCCGGACTGGAACTTTCCCTGGATCCTCAGGCGGAAGAATGGGAATTGCAGCTGGATTTTCGGGATATGGTGGATGTGACAACTCCGTTGCGGCCCATCACCTGGTCAGAACGGGATCAGCGGTTTTATGCCGCAGCCTACGGTCCCGACGGCAGACTCAAGGATCATTATTTTTGGGAGCCGCTGACCGATGAACGCCACGCCAATAAAAACAATATAGAAGGCTACTATATCAAAGCCAGCTTTTTTGCCCGCACCGGCCAAACGCAGAAGGTATCTTTGTCACCTGCGGTGGAGGTGGACGAGGGCATTGACGGGTCCGGCACATATGTGATCGGCACCCCAATTTGGGATTCCCAGCAAATTCTTCATAATAACGGCGGCAGAGGCGCAGAATGTGCGGTTCGAATCGGCATTCGGGTCACGCCTGTAGACGAAGAGGGATACCCCACGGATGACCCAGCGCAGCTTATCATCTATGAACCAAATAGCGATATTCGTGCCGATGGTTCAAAAGGCTATACGCCAACCCCAAGCATAGACCAAACTCCCACATTGGTCCCTGCGGACCGGCTGATTTTGCAGTCCGCATCCACATGGACAGAAGCCTACCCCGTAGAACGGGAGGTTGTAGTCCGGGATTTGGGAGAATTTCAAACCGATGCTGAGCTTTTCACCATTAAAGCAGATGAAATGGTAAAAATTGATCTGTATATCTGGTTAGAAGGGCAGGATCCCGATTGTACCAACCAGATCAGAGATGCGCAGATTCTGGCAAGCATTCAGTTTTCCACCGAATCCAGCGGTCAGTCCGGTTTGAAGCCAATCGAATAAAATGCGTGATTTTTACGCTGGCAATACATTTAAATAAAATGCATTTATGCAATCCTTTGCAGAGTATGCTTTTAGAAATTATGATTATCAGAAGAACCAACAATAGAAGGGAGGCTTCTTTATGAAGAAGCAGGAAAAGGAAAAATTCTCCAATACCGACCCCAACCAGAGCGAAGAAACGGAAGTAACAGAAGGCAAGGGCAAAAAAGTCCTCAACACCGTGGTCAATGTGGTGCTGGTGCTTGCTATTATTTTGGCAGCGCTGTGTACCTATGTGTCCTATGTCAATACCTCCGGCAACGGCGTACCCAGCATTTTCGGCATCCGGATGTTCTCCATCCAGACCGAATCCATGTACCCTGTTCTGATGCCCGGCGATCTGATCTTTGACACGGCTGTGAAGGATGCCGGCACACTGCGCCAGGGCGATATCATCACCTATTGGACAGTGATCAACGGCGAGCGGGTACTCAATACCCACACCATTTACGAAATTTATGATGGCGGCGGATATCTGATCTTTGAAACAAAGGGTGAAAAGAACACCACCGTCGACCCCCTGTCTGTTCACGAATCTGAGATCGTGGGTAAATACTCCGGTTTCCGCATTCCCAGTATGGGTAAGGTTTTTGACTACCTGCAGTCTCCCACAGGATTCCTGGTTGTCATTGTTGTTCCCGTATTCTTGTTCTTCCTGTTCCACCTGGTTCAGTTCTTCCGGGTTCTGTTCGAGTACCAGAACGTGAAGAACCGTATCAAGTTCGAGCAGGAGCGTGGCCGTACCGAGGATCTGATCGAGCTGCAGAAGCGCCAGCAGGCCGAGGCTCAGGCTGCCGCAAGAGCCAAGATGGAGGAAGAGCTCCGGGAGCGTCTCCGGGCGGAGACCATGGCTACCATGGGTGCGCAGAAGCAGCCTGAGGAGCCCGCACCTGTCCAGGAAGCAGCTCCTGTTGCAGAGGAAGCTCCCGTTGTTGAGGAAGCTCCC
>JAZRLK010000066.1:0-6805 GCA_045646805.1 Faecousia sp. | reverse complement strand
GATACAATTCCTCCGTTTGGGATGTTCCGTCGGCGGCAACTTCCTCCATGCTTTCTTCACTGTCCTCATCCCCATAATGCCGGTAGAAATCTGTCATGCTCATATTCAGCAGACCGCCTTGCAGAATCTCTTCTACATTCTTTGGGGAGATTTTGGTTTCTTCAGCGATGGTAGCTATGGTTTCTTCATCATACCGATATTCATGCTCTGCAAACTTGCGCATTACTTTGCGAAGATTTTCGTCCGCATAACTGCTCTGCACCGAATAACCGGTGCGCATGGTGCGGATATAGGTGTGCACTGCATTCATAGCATAGAACTTCTTGTAGGTAAGGAACGGAACGCCCAGGGAGATATCGTATCTTTGGAGTGCTTCCATCATACCCATTACGAAAGCCTGCTTCAGATCTGCAAAGTGACCGTACATAGCATATTCATTGACGAAGCCTCTGGCCTTGGTGTTCAGTTCCTTTTCATAGTAGTGCAGGAACCAAGCAAGATACTTCTCGTCCTCTTCGGCAAAGTACAGATCGAAATAGTCTTGATAATTTTCATACTTCGGTGGAGCCGGGTCCAACCGGTAAATATGAAGATCCTTTTCCCAATCGTTCACGGCATCCACCTCCTTTAAGTGTAATATTGGGTTAAACCAAGTGCTTCCTGGCTTCTTCGTATAGCGCCTGCCGTGTCATATCAATCGGATATTGGGTAGCGGCATACACAGGGTCTTCCTGAGCGTGGAGCTTATGTTCCAGCGCCAATTCTTTTGCTTTCTCAGCGGTTTCTTTCGGAATGGTGCCTCTGCTCTTTTCAGATCGTATCGCACCGCACCGGCGATTGTAGATATCCACTACCGGATCTGCCGCTGCCAGTTCTTTGCGGTTAATGCTTGCCGCATACTGTTTGCAGGAGATCTGCTTGCCCCGGAAGGTATAAGGGGACATGCCAGAGCAGTACCGCTGCCGCCGTGCAGATGTCATCAAGAAATAGCTTTCACAGATCTCACACTGCCTTGGGTAATGGCCGTTGTGGAGACCTTCAAAGAAGTCCGTGATAATGAAACTGTAGTAGCTGTCAAAGAACAGCCGCCTGGCCACAACCTCAGACTTACTTTTAGCATTCTTCTTGTAGGGAACATATTCGGTAGTAACCGGCAGCGGAAGTTCCCCAAAGACTTCCAAAGCAATGGGAAGCAGGTGCGCTTCATCAAGTCTGACCGCTTCATCTGCTTTCGCAGAAAACTTCTTTAGCTGATGAAATGCCTTTTGGAGATCATCGCCGATGGTGTCATAGAACCAAAGCGTGTCCATAACTTCAGTTAGCAGTTTCTCTGCTGTACCGAAGAAGTCTTTACTATATGCGGGAGGAAGAATATCTAAAAGGACTTGGCCTTCATCCATATTGCCAACTTCTGCTCTGCGGTGGAAATAGGATGCAAGCATTTCTGCGTTTTCCTTTGTAAACAGGTTCGCTATTCTGTTTCGCTCGACGTTGATATTCAGCACATCAAATGGCTTCAGCCATGGAAGGGTATGGAAGATATGAAGCATTTCTTCTCCTGCCCGCAGGAAGGAACTCTCATTTATGTAGCCAGCCTGAAGTTGATTCTGCAACTGCTCATTTCGGTGTGTGAAAACGGATAGTCTTGCCGCAGTATCGTCTTTGTAATATTGATTCAGCAGATGAACGCAGTAATAGCCTGCAGGATAAGTTTTGTTTCCTATCCGCACTCTGCCGTCCCGGTAATCTGCGCTGAAGAATCTGACGGTATCCATAACCCCACCTCCTCGCGTATCATTTTATTCTAAGAACCGTCCAATAAAGTTCCCTCTTGCTATTATCATATTATTTTCCAATAAAATAATTGTAGATTTTTTGAAAACATCACCTTCGGAAAATGTAAACATATTAAGAACAGACATAAAAACTGTTGTACTGCAAGCACTTTTAGGTGTTTCGCTTTTTGTTTTCTTCATGTTTCTATATTCCATATAAAAATCGCCTTTTCGTGTATTCAAATAAGTGAGGGGGATAACACCACCGCAAAAGAATACGCTGGGCACTCGCCGTCGGGAAACCGGCGGCTATTTTTATGCCCAAAGGAAAGGAGGACGATATGGTGTTACACATCACACAGCAGCAGGAAAGAAGAATCCGGCATTTGGTACGAAGGCGGTGTGCCAATTACCGGAAAGGAAACTGCCTGCTGCTGGACGGCTTGGAGGAACGCACCTGTGTACAGCTTTTGTGCAGTAGCGGTATCTATTGCCGCTATTTCCAAGATGCGGTGCTTCCGGGAGAAAAAGAATTGTACACACAGATCCTAGCGCAAAATCAAACAACAAAGGAGGAACCAGAATGAAAACAATGAATGGAATCCACATCATTGGTGTTGACCATGGCTATGGCAACATCAAAACCGCCAACTGCTGCTTCCCCACCGGTGTGGAGAGCAGTGACACCGAGCCGACCTTCAAGCAGGATATCCTGATCTATGAAGGCCGGTACTACCAGATCGGCATCGGTCACAAGGAGTACGCCGCCGAGAAGATTATGGACCAGGACTACTATGTGCTGACCCTGGCAGCAATCGCACGAGAACTGGCAAAAGAGAATATCACCGAAGGCAGCATCTATATCGCTGCCGGTCTGCCTCTTTCCTGGGTGGGCAAGCAGAAACAGGCATTCAAGGAGTATCTGCTGCAAAACCGGGAGGTATCCTTCACCTACCGAAACAAAGACTACCACCTGCAGGTCGTAGGCGCAGAGATATTCCCCCAAGGCTTTGCGGCGATTGCTCCCAGTCTGCAGGACTTTTCCGGTAGCTATATGCTCTGTGACATCGGCAACGGCACCATGAATATCCTGCGGATCTTGAACCGCAAGCCGGACCCCAAGCAGATGTTCACCGAGAAATACGGTGTCCACCAGTGCATCCTGGCACTGCGGGAAGCTTTGCTTCGTGAGCATAATGCCCAGCCGGATGAAGCGCTGCTTCATATCTTTCTGCAAAACGGCACTGCCGGTCTGGACGAGAGTTTGGAGCAGACCATGACCCAAGCAGCAAAGGGGTATTCTGCCAAGGTGTTCCGCAAACTGCGGGAGCATGGCTACGATCCCCGGCTGATGAAGCTGTATGTAGTAGGCGGCGGTGGTTGTCTGCTGAAAAACTTCTGTCCCATTGATGAAAGCCGGGTGGTGATCAACAGCGACATCTGCGCCGCTGCCAAAGGATATGAATATATGGCTGCGGTGCAGATCCGGAAAGGTGGTATCCGGTGATGGCAATGAAGATCACGGTCCGCCTCAATTCAAGCAAGGCCGCAGACCAACGGGCACTGGAGTACCTTCAAACAGCGGGTATCTCCTATAGCAAGGCCGTAATCAAGGCGATCAACGCATATCTGGATCTACGATCTGAGGAAGAACGCAAGGATGTTTTCCTTCAGGAGGTAAGGAACACCGTCCGGGAGGAGCTGAGAGCCAATCCCATGATGGGTATGATGCCCTACTTCCAGCCGCCTGCAGGGCAGAAGGCCACCCAAGAGGACGAAGACACCATGCTGGCGTTTTTGAATGCTTTCGATGGCGAATGAAATACATTTGCCATCATTTTACAAGAAAACCGCTGTCGCATTCTGTTGTATCTGGTTGAGTGCCCGCACTTTTGACCGAAATGCGACGGCAAACACAAGAAAAATGACGGCACTTCTAGAGATAAGTGCCGTCAAAACAATTTATCAAAATTATGGAGGATAATGATTATGCAACACGCAACTATTACGATTTTAGACAAGAAGTGTAAGGCTCTGATTTTTGAAGGAAGAACCTATGTACAGCCCCAGTTTACTGGTGAGGTTATTGGTGTGGTAGTAAGATGTACTCCCACTGAAACCGGCTGGGATCTGCTACTTCTGCAGGAAGAATTCCACATGGTAGGATTTTGGATCACCGTGGAGCGAGAGGATATTGAGTATTTCGGCCTGGACGAGCCGGACGAGATGGACCTTCTCCGCTTCATAATTCTGTATCAGGACGGTATGGAGAGAAAGTCCGTTCCTTATGTAATAGTGGAAGTGGACTATGCAGATGATTTCTATGGTGATCGCCATTTGGCAGCAGACTATTGTCCGCTACTGTAATGGAGCTTGTACAAGTGGTAAGTGGTCATTTTGACCACTTACCATGAGTTGGCTTTCTGTACTGTCTTATAGAGTAACAAGCAGGGAACTTGTACGGCAAGTTCCAACCAATCAGCGGATCCCAGCCGCTGATTATCTTAAGGGCGCAGCCCCTAACCCCAGTAAAGAAAGGATATGATTATGAAAGAAAAGGATAAGCGGGTGGAGCTTCGGCTCCCCGCAAAAGAAAAAGAACAGCTGGAACAGTTGGCGAAGAAATGTGGTCTGCCGGTGTCTGAATATCTGCGTAAGAGAGGTCTGGGTTATGAACCCGGACCTTTTTTGGATGATCGGTTTTATGCGGTTTATGCCAAACTGTGCGAGATCAGCAACCTACCGCTGCAACCGGAAACGGAAGCAGTACTGATTGCGATCCTAAACGATCTGCAGCAGAACTTATTCCTGCCACGGAAACAACGGCAGAAGGAGATTGTAGAGGAGGTGCTAGTATCGCCACAACAGGATTCTGGCCCGTAAAGGGCAGCTTAAAAAGTGTCATCGACTATGCGGAAAACCCGGATAAAACCACCGACCAAAAGTATCTGGACGATGATCTGTATCGGGCGCTGAGTTATACGCAGAACGATGAAAAGACGGATGAGAAGATGTATGTCAGTACCATCAACTGCCCGAAGCATGATCCCTACGGGGCAATGGTTGCCACTAAGAAGCAATTCGGTAAGATGGGCGGCAATGTCGCCTACCATGGGTTTCAGAGCTTCAAACCCGGCGAAGTAACACCGGAGGAAGCACACAAAATTGGCATGGAAACCGCAAAGCAGATGTGGGGTGCGGAATACCAAATCGTAGTCACCACCCATTTGAACACAGATTCTTTGCACAACCACTTTGTAATCAACTCTGTGTCATTCAAGAGCGGAAGAAAATTTGAAAACCATGTGTCTGACCATTACAAGTTACGAGAGATCTCCGATGCCATTTGCAGAGAGTACAACAAATCTGTATTGGAGAATGCGGATTTTTACGGTGGTGAAAAGAAAGCATACTGGGTACGGAAAAACGGCGGTATGACCCACCGGGATATGCTCCGCAGGGATGTGGGCGAGGCGCTTTCCATGACCGCCAGCTATGCTGCCTTCTGCCGCTATTTGGAAGGTCTGGGTTATCAATTTACCCGTGATCGTAACGGTAACCATCCGGCATTGATTGCACCCGGTTGGCAAAGAGCGGTGCGACTGGATCGGCTTGGAGAGAAGTACACACCGGATGCAATCTATGATCGGCTGATCGCCAACCAGCGGTTGCCGGAATTGTATGTGACCTATTATCCTGCTAGGCGCAGAACACCGCTACTGGAACTGGAATGGGAAATGAAACGGCTGAACCGGATGAACAGTATCGAATTGATGTTTGAACTGTTTGTAGCGCTGCTGAAACTGTGTACCGGTACCAATTTCAGCGAGAATAGGTCCGTCCCGCTTTCTCCCCAGTTAAGAGAAGAAGTCAGAAAAATGGATCAATATATTGACGATATGCAGCTCCTTTGCAAGTACCACATCGGTACCGCAGAGGAGCTTTCTGCGTTCCGGGAGGAAACCATTCAAAAGATCCATGTACTGGTGCAGGAAAGAAACGGTATCTACAACAAGATTCGCAGAGCAACTGAACCTGTGAAAACAGAGCTGAAAGAGCAGGCTAAGGCGATCAGCCAGCAAATCGCACCGCTGCGGAAGGAATTGAAGTGTGCCGACCGGATCTGGGATCGATCTTTGGAAAGAGTTCAATCCCTTTTAGATCAGGAGCGGCAAATGGAAACACAGGTAATGAACCGATATAAGGAAAGGAGTTATGAACGATGAAAGAAACAAGAGCAGAATATCTGCCGATCAGCAAATTACACCCCTTCGAAGGGCATCCCTTTAAGGTAACCGACAACGACGAAATGGACCAGCTGACTTGGAGCATTCTTACCCAAGGTTTGCTGACTCCGTTGGTTGTCCGTCCTCTCCCCGATGGAGAATATGAGGTGGTCTCCGGACACCGGCGTTTACACGCATGCAAAAAGGCAGGAATCGAAACGGTTCCTGCCTTAATTACTGAGATGGACCGGGATGCGGCAGCAATCGCATTGGTGGACAGCAATCTACACAGAGAAAGCATCCTCCCCAGCGAAAAGGCATTTGCCTACAAGATGAAAATGGATGCACTGAGTAGACAAGGTCAGCGCACAGACTTAACTTCCCGACAAGTTGTCGGGAAGTTGGAAACTGCGGATATGATCGCTGAAAACGAAAGCGGTAGACAAGTACAGCGGTACATCCGGTTGACCCATCTGCTTCCGGAACTGCTGCAAAAGGTAGATGAAGGGCAGATTGCCTTCACCCCTGCGGTTCACCTTTCCTATCTTTCTCCGGCAGAGCAAGGGTGGGTGCTGGATGAGATGGAGCGCAACGATTGTACTCCGTCTGTTGGACAGGCTTATCATCTCAAAGAACACAGCATGGCAGGAACGCTGACCAAAGATTTTGTTGCCGGTCTTATGAGTCAGGAGAAGGCTAACCAAAAGGAACGCCTGAAGATCCCAATGGAGCGCATTCGCAAATACTTCCCCAGACACTACACCACCGCACAGATGGAAGATGCAATCGTAAAGATGTGTGAGG
>JAZRLK010000065.1:0-9810 GCA_045646805.1 Faecousia sp. | reverse complement strand
AATGCTAAATGCTGAATGAATGTGTCGCCAGAGGCGACTATTTAAAATTATTTTCGGAGAAAATACGATAATTTAGCATTCTGCATTATGCATTTTGCATTTGATTGTTTATCGGGCGTTAGCACGATAAACAATCATTTACCTACAGATATGGAGGAAAAATATGAAAAAATGGTTGATAGAACAATTTTTGCCTATGTGGGCAAAAGAAACGGTGCTGGCGGACAACCGCCGGCTGAAACGGGAGCTGCGCTGCGCAATGCAGGAGCTGGATGCCATGAAGATGTATGTGAAGGGGTTGGAGACCGGCATCCGGGCAAGCAAACGAATTACAATTGCGGCAGGAGGGGGTAAATAATGGCAATCTACAGCTATGAGGAGGCATTCGGAGCATCGGATCAGACCTCCCGGAAAATGCGGCAGGCCATTGAAAAATGGTTCAGCCTGTACTACGGTGAGGGAGGCGGGGAGGATACCGACCCCTGTCAGCGTGTTGCCTATGCTGTGGTCAGCAAACTGGTGCGGACGATCTTTGGTGAGTATCAGACATCCTGTTCGCAGGAATTTGCCCGGCAGGTTTTGTGGGCACTGGATCAAAAAGCCCGGCAGGCTATGGAATTGAGCCTGGTTGGGGGCGAATGCTATATCAAACCCTGCCCGGCAAAGGCGGGGTTTTCCTTTACCCTGATTCCCCGGCGGAATGTTTTGGTCTTCGGCAGAGATGCTTCCGGCAGGGTTACGGATATGGGTACGGTGGAAAAGAGCATCCGCGGACGGTATTATTACACCCTTTTGGAGCGCAGAACCGTGGACGAGCAGGGGTATCTGTCCATTCAAAACCGGCTCTACCGCAGTATGAACAGCCAGAATTTGGGCGTGGAAGTGAAGCTGGCAGATCACCCGGAATATGAAAACCTGGCAGCTTTTTACCGCTACGAAAACCCAATTGGTTCCGTGGGTCTGGTGCAGCTTCGCACGCCTATGCTCAACTGCGTGGATGGTTCTGCCGACGGTGTGAGTGTGTTTGCCCCGGCGGTGGGTCTGATTGCCAATATCGATGAAAATGAAGCCCAGCTTCGGGGTGAGTTTCTCCGGGGTCAGAGCCGGATCATTGCATCGAAAGATCTGCTCAGATCTGATGAAAGCGGCAGCAAAATTCTGGCCGATCATCTGTTTGTTGGGCTGGATGACGATCCGGAGCAGGTGGGGATCACCATCTTTTCTCCCCAGCTTCGGCACGAATCCTATTTGCAGCGGAAGCAGGAATATCTGCGGAATGTGGAATCCATCATCGGGCTTAAACGGGGTATGCTCAGCGATGCCAATGTGGAGGACCGCACGGCTACGGAAATTGCATCCAGTGCCGGAGATTACAATCTGACTGTGATCGATTTTCAGCGGATGTGGGATCAGGCAGTGGGGGAGGTTGTTTCTCTTTGCGCCTGTCTTGCCAGAATCTACCGGATGGGCACACCGCCCCGGATGCCGGTATGGAGCACGGATTGGGGCAACGGCATTCTCTACGATGAGGATAAAACCTGGGAGGATTATCAGAAGATGGTATCTTCCGGGCTTTTGAAGCCGGAAATTGCCTTAGGCTGGCGGTTCAATATGCCCTCAGAAACGGCAGAAAATCAATCTGCCATCCGCACCCGATATATGCCTGTTTAGATGTGCAGGGACATATCATTTACCTGTTTGGGAATCTCCTGGTACCAGGTTGGTACTTGAGATTGCCACACCAGTGTGCGCACTGGTTCGCAATGACAAAATAAGGACATTATGCATTTTGCATTTTGCATTATTTATTACGCCTTGGTGGGCGTTAAAACACCGGCCGCAGGAGACGCAACCTCGTAAAACGCATAGCGGAAGAAAGGAGAAACATATGAAACGGGAATTTTTGCAAGGACTCAAGGTGGGGGATACCCCTCTGCCCAAGGAAGTGGTGGATGCCATTATGGAAGAAAACGGCAGGGATATCAACAATGCCAAAGCCGCAGCAGTCAAGCCCTATGAGGACTACGATACCATCCGGCAGGAAAATGAACGGCTGAAGGCCGAAGCTTTGGCTGACGGTATGACTGCCGCCCAATGGAAGGAAAAGCTGGGCAAGATGGAATTTCAGAACATTCTGGATTCTGCCATTGCCGCCTGCGGCGGCAGAAATGCCAAGGCGATTGCTGCCCTGCTGGAGCTGGACAGCCTAAGTCAATGCGAAAACCGGCAGGAAGCTGTGGCGGCTGCTTTGGAAGAACTGAAGCAATCCGACGGCTACCTGTTTGCAGACCCCACACCGCCCCCTTACGCAAGGGGCACAGGCGCCCGGGATCGGGCGAAGGAAACTGCACCGACAGATCTTGCCGGTGCCATTCGAGAAAAATTTGAAAGGAAGTAAAAAATTATGGCAATTACATTAGCAGAAGCAAAGGTCGGTATGGCCGACAAGGTAGATCAGCAGATCGTGGATATGTTCCGCCGCAGTTCTCTGCTGCTGGATCATATGGTGTTTGACAACGTGATCTCCCCCGGCACCGGCGGCAGCACCCTGACTTACGGCTACATTCAGCTGAAAACCCCTGCCACCGCAGGCGTTCGTACGGTAGGTGCGGAGTACACCCCCGGTGAGGCAAAGCGTGAGAAGAAGACCACCGGCGCAATTATTATGGGCGGTTCTTTCCAGATCGACAGAGTTCTGCAGAACACCGCCGGTGCTGCCGACGAGATGGCTTTCCAGGCAGAGCAGAAGATCAAGGCAACCGCCAACTATTTCCACAATCTGACCATTAACGGCTCTGCCGGAAATGAAGCAGGCTACGTGGGCGGCACATTTGACGGCTTGAAGAAGCTGCTGGGCGGCACGGAAAATGAGCTGAAAAGCTCTGTTGCCCTGACCACCTCCGCAGAGCTGGACGAAAACTACAACGCATTCTTAGACGAGATGGATTCCTTCCTCAGCTGCCTGGACGGCGCACCCTCTATGCTGCTGATGAACCGGCAGATGCTGGTTAAGCTCCGCTCCATTGCCCGCCGTGCCGGTTACTACGAGCGCACTAAGGACGATTTCGGCAGAGTTGTGGAGACTTATGCAGGCATTCCTATGGTGGATATGGGCAAGTACTTCGACGGCAGCAAGACCGTGGATGTGGTGGAAACCGACGCAAACGGCAAGACCGCCATTTATGCGGTATCTCTGGGTCTGGATGGCTTCCACGGCATCAGCCCCATGGGTGACGGCGTGATCAACAGCTATATGCCCGATCTGAATGCCCCCGGCGCTGTGAAAACCGGCGAGGTGGAACTGGTTGCAGGCGTTGCGCTGAAGAACACCCTGAAGGCTGCGGTTCTGAAGGATATCGCCGTAGGCGCTGCCTGATAAAAAGGGGGCACTGCCTTGTGATCGACTATGATTTCTATGCAAACAGCTATCTGGGCAGTGCCATCCCGGAAAAATCCTTTTCCGGTGTGGCTCTCAGAGCGATGGATGCTTTGGCTGCTATCCGCCGCCGGTATCAGGTGGCTGCCACCGATGAGGTTTCGGAGAAAATGGCCCTGTGCGCAATGGCGGAAACGCTGTACAGCCACAGCGGCAGAAAAGCAGGCGTAGCCTCGGCCAGTGTGGGCGGTGTATCTGTCCGCTATGAAAACGGCAGCCTGACAAAAGAACTTTTGCAGAAGGCAAAGATCTATCTGGAGATCTACAGGGGGGCGGCGGTATGAACTGTCCCTTGGACTACAGCCTGTGCAACCAGACCGTTACCCTCTATTTTCGCCGTGGGGAAACCATCCGGCGGCAGGTGGTGGAAAATGCCTGCTACAGCTATTGCGTAAACCAGGTGACCCAGAACGGACAAACCCGGCAGGAAACCTCCTTCCGGCTGATCATTCCCGGAGATCCCGGACTACAGCCGGGAGATCGGGTGATGGAGGGAATCGGTCCGGAAAGTGTGGACTGGGATCGGTTTGTTCCGGTCTGCGTGCCGGGGCTGGCTCAGGTGGCGTACGTTGCGCCTTACTGCTGGCAGGGTCAGATCTGCCATACGGTTGCCGGAAGAAAATAGGAGGCAGGATATGACGGTATTGGAGAAAATCACAGCCTGGCTGAAAACCTTTCCCCAGTGGGAAGAAAACACGGGCCTTGACGGTATGGAGCTGACGCCCGGCAGCATCGGATTGTTCCCCCAGGGCGTGGAGGAAATTGCCCGGCGGGAAGATGTGCTGGGAAATGTTCAGGTAACAAGCCGCTTTACGCTGATGGTGTACCGGGTGGCTGCCGGAGACGGTCCTGCCTGGACGCTGGCATTGCAGCAGTGGGTGAATCAGCAAAGCGCAGCCGGACTGGCCCCCAGGCTGGGAGATATCCCCGAAAAGGAACAAATCCGGGCGGAGCAGGGGCGTTTGTCTGCCCCTAACCAGACGGGCACGAAATCATATGCCGTCAAACTGACGGCGCAATACATTGGAAAAATACAAAAGGAGAGATGAATTTTGGCAAAAATTGAACGCAAGTATTTGGCGCATTTTTTGAATGCATCCAAGGCGGGCGCAGAAAACCCCGTTTATGAACGGCTGGGCAAGGATCTGGAGGAGTTCGGCGTAGAAATGGCGGCGCAGGTGGAAACCAAGAAGAATATTCTGGGCGAGAGTTCCATTATGATCTCCGGCTATGAAAAGACTTCCTCTGTTGAGCCCTATTATGCCGAGGAGGGAACAGCTCTGTTTGAACGGCTGCAGGGCATTTTGGACAATGCCGCTGTGCTGGACGAGCTGAAGACCGATGTGGTGGAGGTCAAGCTGTGGAACAGCACCCAGGAGGGGGTATATCCTGCTGTTTTGGAGCAGGCTTATATCGAGATCACCAGCTACGGCGGCGATACCACCGGCTATCAGATTCCCTTCAAGCTGCACTATACCGGCAACCGCCAGCACGGCACATTCAATGTAGCAACCAAAACATTTACAGCAACTGAAAATTGACAATTGATTCCCCCCTATCCTGCAGCGGATAGGGGGGAGGAATCAATGGGAAAGGAGAATAACCATGGAGAAAATTCGCTTTGACAGCGGTGTGAAGGCGTATAAGCTGGGGGATCTGGGGGTGCTGCGGTTCAATCCCGGCGACCCGAATTTATATGCCCGGTTTATGGAAGCGGCAGAGAAAATGGCCGTATTGGAAGAAGAGATGACCCAAAAGGCCAAAAATATTCCGGAAGCTGACGGCGCGCAGATTGTAAAGCTCTTGCAGGAGGCAGACCGGAAAATGAAGCAGACGCTCAACTGGGTTTTCGGAAACTCCACGGATTTCGACGCCCTTTTGGGCGGTGTGAATCTGCTGGCTATGGGCGCAAACGGTGAGCGTGTGGTGAGCAATTTGTTTGCTGCGCTGGAACCGATTCTGCTGGACGGTGCGAAGGCCTACGCAGGCGAACAGGCCAAAGCCGCAAAGGATCGGGCAGCTGCCCGACGCAAGGGCCAATGACGGCGCAGTGGACACTTCCCACCCACGCAGTGATTGGTGGGAAGAAGTACAAGATCAACGGAGATTTTCGGGATATATTGGAAATTTTTTCTTATTTTTCCGATCCGGATCTTCCGGAGTATGTGATGTGGGAAATTGCGTTGGCCCTTTTTTATGACTGCCAGATTCCCGAAGAGCACCGGCAGCAGGCTATGGAATATCTATCCTGGTTTTTGTCCGGGGGCAAGCAGGAAAATGACCGCCCCGGTCCGAAGCTGATCGACTGGCGGCAGGATGCCCAGCTGATTGCGGCGGATATCAACAAGGCGGCAGGACAGGAGATCCGGGCAATGCCGTTTTTGCATTGGTGGACGTTTTTATCCTGGTTTCACGCCATTGGTCAGGGACAACTGAGCACGGTGGTGGCCATTCGCAGCAAGATAGCCAAGGGGAAGAAATTAGAAGCTTGGGAGCAGGAATTTTATCGGGAAAACCGCAGCCTGGTGGATTTTCAAAAGCGTTATTCTCAGCAGGAATTGGAAGAAAGAAGGCAGATCGAAAAGATGCTGCAATAGTAGGCATAATTTTATTTTATTAACAAGGCAGGTGAAATATGTGGCTGACAATGCAATGCAGATTGTGGATTGGTTCGATATCAAAACCGCAGAGGAAGGCCTGTTCGCTCTGCGGCAAACTGCTATAGAATGGGACAAATTGTGCACACGGATGAAGAAGGCAATGCAGAGTCTTTTGGATTCGGTGAAGCTGCGGCAGATGACCCAATTGCGCAATGAGCTGATTTCTATCCTGGATGTATTCCATGTGGATTCTTTGGAGAATTTCTCCCGGACATCTGCGCTGTTGGGCAATGAGCTTGCTCTGTCGCTGTATCAAACCCATCTGGGTTTTGAAAATCTGAAGAATGCGGTTGCGCAGGCGGCTATGCCCATTGCGCAGCTGTTTTTGCCGGTGGTACAGACAGCCGTTGCGTTTTTGACGGAATTGGCGCAGGTCGCCGGGCGTGTAATCCGTTTTCTGTTTACAGGCTCGGACAAGGTGGAAGATTATGCCGCAGGCGCAAAATCCGCAGCAGCTTCCTCCAATGCGCTGAAAAAATCCCTTGCCGGATTTGATCAGATCACCCGGCTGAACGGGAAAAACGGCGGCCTGGGCGGAATTTCCAACATTTTGGGTCAGGCCGGAAGCTGGAAGAGCATCACGGCGAAAATGAAGGAACTGTTTGCACCCTTGCAGGATTTGGATTTTACCGCAGCGGCGGCATCTCTGGAAAATCTGAAAAAGGTGCTGGAGCCTATCAAGCAGGAGCTTTTCAGCGGACTGGAATGGGCGTGGTACAACCTCTTTATACCCCTGGCAAAATGGACCGTTTCCACGCTTTTGCCGGTATTTTTGGATACCCTGACGGTGGTTATGCAGACATTTGCCCGGGTGATTCAGGAGCTGCAGCCGGACTTTATCTGGCTGTGGGAGGAATGCTTGCAGCCCTTGGCGCAATGGAAGGGCGGGCAGATCATTGCCGATCTGCAAGGAATTATGACCGAACTGAACCGTTCATCCGACTGGCTGGGCTTAAACCAGAGCCCGGTGGATAATTTTATCGATTCCATGCGCAATATGATTCAGGCCGCAGGAGAACTGGCTCAAAGAACAATGGCACTGTCGGAAGAGGCGAAAAAAACCGGCTCGGCAATGGATGCTTTGCGGGATTCGGTTTTGGGAATGTACAATCCCTTCCAGGAATCTTCGGGACTGTTTTGGCTGATTACCAGTGCGGTAAAATCCTTGGGATTGGCCTTTGACGATGTCAATACCGCCGCAGGCGGTGCGTGGGATACCATTGACGGACTCAGCAGCAACGGCTGGACAAGCCTCAAAAGCAAGCTGATCGATCCGGCGTACAACGGCGTGCGCCAGTCTATGAACAAGATCATTGATTTGGCAAATACCCTTATGCAGTCCTGTGCCACGGGCATCAACTTTTTGGGCAATGCCCTCAATGCATTAAGCTTTACTGTTCCCGGATGGGTTCCGGTCATTGGCGGAAGAGGCTTTTCTTTTTCCGTCAGAACCGTAACGGCGCCCCAAATTCCCTATCTGGCGCAGGGTGCGGTGCTTCCTGCAAACAAGCCTTTTATGGCAGTTGTGGGTGACCAGAGGCACGGAACCAATGTGGAAGCACCCTTGACAGTCATTCAAGAGGCGGTGGCGGCAGTGATGGAGGATTATTCCGCCGCCAATATGGCAGGACACCAGGCTACGGTTGGCGTTTTGCAGGAGCTTTTGGAAGCGGTTTTGGGCATATCCATCGGTGACGATGTGATTGCAGGTGCGGTAAGCCGTTACCAGGGAAAAATGGCCGTTGTCAGAGGAGGTTAATATGCGGGCAACAACCAACATTTTTTTGATAAACGGCAATCCGGTGCTGGTGCCGGATTGTGAAGTGGGCGTATCCTATGAGGATTTGGACAGCGCCGATTCCGGGCGGGATGAGAGCGGCGTGATGCACCGCATCCCGGTGCGCTACAAGGTAGGCGCCTGGAATTTCAGCTATCAGCAGCTGACAGAGGAAGAAAAACAGTATATGGAAAACCTCTTTCCCGAGGCGGCGGATTTTGCATTTACCCATCCGGATCGGATCGATGCATCCCGGTCTGTAACCACCCGTGCCTACCGGAGCAAATACGGCATCAGCTGGAAAAATGCCCGGACAGGTCTTTGGAGCGGTTACAGCTTTTCCGTGATTGAGTGCTAAGGAGGCGGCGCAATGCTCAAAACCATTGTTGTGCTGCCCGACGGCACGGAGCTTACATCCGGCGCAGGAACGAAAAACGCAATCAAAAGCATAACTGTTACCCAGTGCGTCAACGAGGGGCAGGAACTGACGCTGGGTTCTGCCTGCTCCAATATGATCGAACTTTCCGTCATTACCCCCGGCGGCGGATTTTCCATTGCAGAGGGGGATGAATTTGCGGCCTATCGGGAGGATGACCGGGGAAATCGCCGGAAGGTGGGGTTGTTTACCTCGGAAAAACCGGTCAGGACAAGCCCTAACCATCTAAAGATCACGGCATATGACCGGGTGAGCCGGTTGGATCGGGATCTGACCGGGTGGCTGGCAGGACTGAACCGGTGGCCTTACACCCTGGAGGAATTTGCCCGGATGACCTGTCAGCAGTGCGGCTTGGAGCTATATAGCGGAGAGCTTCCCAACGGAGCCTATCCGGTGCAGCGGTTTTCCGCAGAGGGGATCACCGGACGGACCATTATGAAATGGGTGGGTCAGATCGCCGGTCGTTTTTGCAGGGCCACGGCAGACGGCTTGATTGAATTTGCCTGGTATACGCCCTGTGATATGGTCATCGGTGCAGGAAAACCCAGCGTTACCCAGACCCCGGAGGGGGTTGAGATTTACTGCCCCGGTGTGCACGCAGAATGGGAAAACGGCAATGCGGCCATTTGGGGCAAAGGGTTGGATGTGACCTATGACGGCAGCGGCAATGTGCAGATCACATTGCCCGACGGTTCTTTAACCTACTGCCAGGGCGGTCTGAATTTTTCCGATTACACCGTAGAGCCGGTGGAGAAGGTTCAGATCAAATGCTCGGTGAGTGATGTGGGAACGGTTTATCCGGAGAATATCCCGGAAAATGTCAGCACCTACATCATTGCAAACAATTATCTGCTCACCAGCGCAAATGCCCATACCCTCAAGCCCATTGCCCAAAGCCTTTATGAGCAGCTGCAGCAGGTGCGCTATACCCCCTGCACGGTGAAGCTGCCTGCCGGCTTTCACATCTGCGCCGGAAACACCGTGGAGATTACAGACCGCAACGGCATGACTTTTACAGCCTATGTGATGACCAAAAAGCAGGAAGGTCAGCTGGATACTTTGGAATGCACCGGAAGTCCCAGCCGAACCAGCACCTCTGCGGTCAATCAGGTCAGCTATCAGACCCTTCACGGGAAAATACTGGATCTGAGTGCAACGGTTGACGGTTTGCGGCTGGAAAACCGGGATGCATCCGGAAAAATGGCGGCATTTGCCCTGGATGTGGCGGGGATTTCCTCCCAGGTGCAGCGGCAGCAGGCAGATATGCAGGGCGTGCATCAGCAGCTTACTCAGCTTCGTCAGAGCGAATCTGCCATGGAGCTGCGGGTCAAATCCGTGGAGGAACAGGGCGTTCAGAAAGTTACCACCGAAACAGGCTTTACCTTCGATGAAAAGGGTTTGACCATTTCCAAAGCCGGAACGCAGATGGAAAACCTGCTGGATGAAACGGGTATGTTCGTCAAGCGTTCCGGCAAGGTGATATTGCAGGCAGACCAGGAGG
>JAZRLK010000064.1:0-10074 GCA_045646805.1 Faecousia sp. | reverse complement strand
CCGACGAAGCCACTGCCCAATGGCTGATCCGGGAAGATTACCCCCTGACCCTCTACTGCCGTGACACAAAAACCGCAGACTACATTGCCCTGCGCTGCCACCTTACAACTCCGTAGGCAACACTGCCCGGGATGACGCCCTAATGAAAGCCTTTCAGAGAAACCGGTGCATTATCCCAAATAAACCACCCAAGCAGTTGCTATATGTTCCGGCCGCAAAGCGTCAAAATACAATTTCTTTATCTTTTTCTTCTCTTAAAGATCCTAATGGAGACTTCAGGGATCCTTCCCGCCCATCTCCCCTGTCGTCCTGAGCAAGCGAAGCGTGCCGAAGAACCCCCATCGCCAAACGCACCGGTTCACTATGTACAAGATCCACCAAATGCAGCAAATTCCCTCTTGACATCCCACAGATTCAGTGCTATAATAAGTCCCGCTATGGTGCCTTGCACCTGTAGAGTACGGGCCCTTAGCTCAGTTGGTTAGAGCCTCCGGCTCATAACCGGATAGTCCCGGGTTCGAATCCCTGAGGGCCCACCATCAAAAATGAGGCTTCCGCCTTTTTATATATAGGGGTATAGCTCAATTGGTAGAGCGGCGGTCTCCAAAACCGTAGGCTCTGGGTTCAAGTCCTAGTGCCCCTGCCAAGAAACAGTCAGTAAATCTTACGATTACTGACTGTTTTCTTTCGTTTTCTAAACTTTTCAACCAAATTTGTTTCGGAAACGGAGATCGGGAAACGAGTTTCCCCTTATTTTCCCCTTATAGACCGTTTTCTGAACTTAACTGTTCGTAGAATTTTTGCATCCGATTTGCGCTGTCCTGGCGCATCTTTTGGGTCACGTGGCCGTACACATCTAGAGTGAATTGTGCGGTTGCGTGGCCTAAATTTGCCTGCACAGTTTTGATGTCATCGCCAGCATACAACGAGGACACGGCAAAACTGTGGCGCAGATCGTGGAAACGAGCATCATCGGAGATTCCGGCTCTTTGAGAAATCTTTTTGAAATGCTTGACCACTGTACGGCGGACAAGATATTTTCCCAAAGCATCGGTGAACACCAGATTGAACTGGTTATCCCACATTTTTCCAGCTTGCTCCTGTTCCTTCTGCTGCCACTCCAACTGTCTGCGAAGGGCATCCATAACGATGGGCGCAGGAAGAATGGTGCGGTTCTTACCGCTTTTCGGTGTCTCCAAAAAGTAGTTGCCGTCTTTGCACTGCAGTTGTTGTTTGACAGTGATGATACCGGTTTTGAAATCCACGCATGACCAGGATAGTCCCAACAGCTCACCCTGTCGCATACCAGTGAACATAGCAACGATGAACAGGTTGCAGTAGTCATCCGCCTCAGCCTCCTTGAGCAGCCGTGCGATTTCTTCCGGTTCCAACGGCTTGATCTCCGGCTTTATTACCTTCGGCAGTTTACAGGCGTCTGTGGGGTTGTGGCGGATGTAATCGTTGGCAACAGCTTGCTGTAAGGCACAGTGCAGAATTCCGTGAAGGTTTTTGACCGTCTTGGGCGACAGTCCCGAAGCGGATAGAGAATTGTAAAATCTTTGAATGGTGTGAGTGTCCAATGCATCCAATCTGACTGCACCCAAAGCGGGCTTAAAGTGCTTCTGCACCTGCTTGCTGTAGTTGTGCTTGGTCAGAGTCTTTACACTGTTCAGATACTCGGCAACCCAAATGTCCAGCCATTGTGCAACCGTCATCTTACAGGGTGCTTTGTAGGTGCCTGCGTCAATGGCAGCAGTGGCAGCTTTCAGTTTTTGTGCCACTTCCTTTTTTGTCTTACCGGATATGCTCCGTTGTATCTGTTTGCCTGTCCCCGGATCGAATCTTTCTGTATATCTTGCTTCATAGTAGGTGTAGGTTCGTCCGTTTGTAGTTCTATTTACCTTACGAATGTTGCCCATACCGGAAGCTGCTTTTTTGCTCTGCGGCATAAATATTACTCCTTTCTTTGCCGCATAGCAGGTACATATAAATTATACGGTTTTTGCGGCAATTTTTCAACAAATTAGTGTTTACGAAGATAATCAATGACTGCATCCAATGGAACACGATAGCTACGTCCTACCCGGACACTATGTATTTGCCCTGATCGAATCAATGCATAAGCGGTGTTGTGGCTGACTGCTAATATCACAGCCACCTGTTTTACACAAAGCACCGGCGGATACTTGTTAAGTAAATTTTGTTCTGCACTAACCATAGAGTACCTCCTTTTCGTTTATTATCACGTGACACTTCGCATTTTAGCATGCTGTACAATCTAAAAATTGCACCTTTGTGCAATCATATGCGTAAAAATACCGCTGCCCTTTCGGACAGCGGTATCGGCATTATAGAGGGGGTTTTCCTTTCTCTGACAGGTTAATATTTAAGATCATTGTGCGTTCTTTACTGCGAAGTGCATCCATAAATTCAGGATATTCGCTTCCATCAGCTGCAAAGGCTTGTTGCTTTTTTTCTGGTCAGAAGGCCCACTCATCTCATCCAAATTTCAAAGTCACTTTTCGGGTGATTTTTGACATAAATATATAAAGCGAAAGGGGGTGGACGGCATGGTTCTGCGCTAAATTCGGATGATAGATAGGAATGTTGAACCAAACAGGTCACACGAAAGGAGAAACTATGTTACAACGGTTTTTAAAATGCATCAGTACAATGCTTGTACTGGTAATGCTTATAAATATGGTGCCGGTGCAGGCATTGGAAATACAGTCTGCGGAAACCGGTAATGCAGAAGTGACGCAGGAAACTACGGCAACTGCGGAAGAAGGAAAAATTGTTGCAGAATTGTCTGCTGAGCGGGATGCTTATACAAAGCGCTTTATGTTGGATAACGGCAGTACGATGGCTGTTCAGTACGCTATTCCTGTCCATTATCAGGACAGTGACGGTGTTTGGCAGCAATACGACAACCGGATGACGGAAACGGCAGTTGCAGAAGCTTCTGCAACAGACATTGCCGAAGCGGAGTTCCGGGTAATCCAAAGCGATAAGGATATCCGCCTTTCCAAGAAGGCCTCTGAGAAGAAGCTGGTTACCATCGAAAAAGATGGACACCAAATCTCCTGGGGCTTTACCGGCATCAACAAGGTGGATGTTGTCTTTACAGAAGAAGATACCGTCTATGAAGGAAATGATGCCTTTTTGACTTTGGAGGGTATCATCCAGGAAGCACGCTATGACAATGCCTTTGCCAATGCAGATCTGCAGTACTACATTCTGCCTACCGGTGTCAAAGAGAATATTATTCTGAAAAACGCCGATGCACAAAATGAATTTACCATGGAATACAAGTTCCATAAGCTCACCGCAGCCCAAGACGATTCCCGGCATATCACCTTGTCGGACGAAGAAGGTAATCCGGTTTATACCATCACTGCGCCGACGATGTACGATGCCAACGGTGTATGGAGCAATGCGCTGAGCATTTCCATTGTGGAGGCTAAGAACAATAAACTAACAGTAAAATTGACGGTAGATGTCCAGTGGCTGCAGGACGATGAACGGAGCTTTCCGGTAACGGTAGATCCCTCTTTTAGTACGGATAAGTCCTGGGATTCTTTTGATTCCACCATGATTGTTTCAGGTCATTCCGATACATCCTACGGTTATGGCAGTGACAATTATACTGGAAGTGTTTATGTTGGTTATGAGCCGAACAGTTCTTTTGGTAAAACAAGAACCTTGGTGAAGCCTAATGACCTACCTGCACTGTCGCCCGGCGATGTGATCGTGGAGGCAAGGATATGGATGCGGCAGCAAGCATCGTCGCACAAAATACAGGTAACTGCCCATCAGGTGACGGAACCCTGGGAGATGGCTACAGCAACCTGGAATTTGATGAGCGAAAAGTATGAATCTGCCGTAGAGGACTATAATCTTACATTTGCCGGTTATTCTACTGAGTATAATAGCTGGAATGTGACCGAGTTGGTAAAAAAATGGTATGACGGCACAGTAGAAAACTACGGCATTATGCTCATCACGCCTACAGAAATCTCTACAACAATGTCCCGTGTCATCTACTATTCCTCCACCTATCCGGGCTCTATGGCCACAAAGCCGGCATTGGAAATCACATACCACAACAACAGAGGTATTGAAGATATGTGGACATACCACCCTCAAGGTTTGTCCTCCGGTGCAGTTGGTTCTATCAATGATTTCTCCGGCAATTTGGTATATCAGGTCCCCATTATGTCGGAAACTGGTTCCAGAATGCCTATTTCTGTCTTTTTGACATATAACGGCATTACCTCTGATAAGCAGTTTATGGATGGCACAAAAGGTTTTGTCACAGGCTATGGCTGGCAATCAAACTATAACCAGCGCTGTATGAGTATTGACGAAATGACAGAGCTTGGCGCAGACACCATTGCTGCCCTAAAGACTGCCGGTTATAAACATGTGTATATCGACGCTGATGGAACAGCGCACTATTTTGTAGGCATTCTCAGTGATTATACTTTGGATGATGAATTAGGCACAGGTATTGTTCTGAAATACCAGCACCAGTACAATAGTCCATATATTGTTGAATACCCTAACGGAACTCAGCTGCATTTTAACAGGCAAAACTATCTTTACAAGATGGTTGATTCCTATGGCAACACTGCTACCATCGAATACGACAGCGCTACCGGCACAAGAATCGAGAAAATTACTGACGGTGCAGGCCGTATCACAACCTTTAGTTATGTTGACTACGGTAATATGAAACTCCTGTGGAAGGTGACCGATCCCTCTGGGCGTATTACCGAATTAACTTATAACAACGGTAATTTGCAGGGGGTATCCTATCCGGATAGGACTTCTGTTCAGTTCCAATATGAACCGAAGACCGTCAACGGAAAACAGTATAACCTGATCTCCCGTGTAACAGATCTGGACGGAACATATCTAATCTATGATTATAACGACTCCGGAATGGAGCATGAAGTGACTCAGGTAACCTCTGTTGATGAGTATGCTAAAGATAATACCCTCGGCAACCAAATGAGCATTGCCTACAAGCGGGATAATACAGCAGACTTTACCTACAAAATAGGTTCTATCCATACAACAGAAACATTTTCCTTTGATAATTTCGGTAGAACAGTTTGCATCTTGAACGCAGACGGAAGCTCTGTATATGGCGCATATACGACTGCAACCGGAAAAAGCAGTAATAAACTGAGTTCTCAGGCGGTGGGTGCAAAATACATTGAAAACCTTCTTACCAATAACAGCTTTGAAAATGAAAACAACTGGACATCTACCCCCAGCAGTGCAGCCGGCATTTCCGAAACAGAGCATTATTTGGGAAGCAAATCACTCAGAATTGCTGATGGCAATGCCTTCAGTCAAGCCTTTACAGCAAAAGCAAAGACGTCCTACACCTTCTCCGGCTACATAAAGGTCGTTTCCGGTAATGCCAGACTTGCTATTGCCTCAGCAGATTTGCAGCAAGGCGAAATGACCGAGCTTATCACCGTCGATGATTGGACAAGATTTCAGGTAACCTACACCAATGACACAAATACGGATCAGGAGCGTTACGCTGTTATCTGCAGCACAGGCGAAGTTTATCTGGATTGCGTGCAATTGGAAGTCGGCAATACGATGAACGACTACAATATGCTGGAGAACAGCAGCTTCAGCAATACTGCCGGCTGGACGGGTAATGATCTGGCAACCGGTGATGGCATCAATTCTGCCGGTCGCTTTGCGATGACCGGTGAATACGGCCAGGAGCGATATGCAGAACAAACGATTCAGATCAATCGTGGTAGCACAGGCTTTACTCTCAGCGCAAAAGCACAGGGAGATTCTGTTGAAGTGGGCTTTGATGACCGCACTTTTGGCCTGGCTTTGGATGTGCATTATGAAAACGGAACGGTATCCAACCACGATGCCCAATTCAATGTGGATACCACAGGAGAGCAGTATCTTAGCACAACGATTCTTGTTCCTGAGAATAAGAAAAGCTTGATCATCAGCCATGTCAAATTCCGCATCACTTATGAAAACAATGCCAACAGCGCATGGTTTGACGAGTGTATGCTCACTTTTGATGAAACCGGAACGGCTTACACCTATGACAGCAACGGCAATGTTATCAGTTCAGCGGATAATGCAAACCGCAATGCCGCCTACACCTATAACGATGCCAACGAGCTGACTAAGGCAACCAACAGCAATAGTGAAAGCTACTCCTATATCTATACTTCCGGTAATAAGCATCGCTTGGATGGCGCCCGTTCCACTCAGTTAGGGAATGGCTTTGCCTACAAATATGACAGCTATGGCAATGTCATAAAAACCCAGATGGGTACTGTCAGCACTTATGCTGTGCTAAATACCAATCAGCCTTATATTGAAAGCACCACAGGCTATGATTCCACAGGCAATTATGCAACCTCGGTGTCCGATCAGCGGGGCAATACCACCACTTACGATATTGACCCTCTCAGTGGTGTGACCAATAGTATTACCGATCCTTTGGGGAACATTACCTCATACGAGTATTACGATGAGAATGTAACCGACAGCTGGCTTCTGCGGGAGATCACCAGTGGAGATGCATCGGTCAAGTATGGTTATGACGAATACAACCGACTGACAGAAATTGAGCACAACGGATTCTCTTATGTTTACGATTTCGATAAATTCGGCAACACAAGCACCGTAACAGTTGGTAATCAGACGCTGGTAACCAATATATACGGAGAGGGTAACGGCCTGCTTGACAAGGAAATCTACGGCAACGGTACAATCTATTCGTATGAGTATGACGACTATGGACGTGTCACAAAGGTCTCTATCGGCGAAGGGGACGAAATAGAAGAACGCTATGCCACCGTTTATAACGCAAAAGGACAGATCGCAGAAATTATAGACCTTGTCAACAATGAAAAAACATTGTATACTTATGATATCAGCGGACGGCTATTGCGGATCTCTCAGACCGGCGGAAAGAGCATCTCTACCGGCTATGACATTCTAAACCGGGTAACAGCCATTAACTACCAGTTTGCAGGTCAGTCTAAAACTGTTACCATTGGCTATGGTAAGGATGGACAAAAGGGCACATCTACTCTCTTGTCAGGCGCAACGGAAACTGCCACCTATGACAACCTGGGACGAGAAACCACCTACAAGGTTGGCAACCTGACAAGCAGTACCACTTATACCAATGTTGGCAACACTGGAAAACGGACAACAGTATTGCCCGCAACCCTAACTTATACACAGAACAGCACACCATTGCTGAGCACATCTTATACCTACGATGTGCGTGGCAATATTGCCACTATGACCATCGACAGTGTAACCTATACTTACACCTACGATAGCCTGAATCAGCTAACAGGTGTAACCGGCACCAATGGTTATTCTGCATCCTATACCTATGACAACGGCGGCAACATCAATTATAAAATAATCAACGGTACTACAATCGACTATAGTTATGCCACCGATTGGAAGGATAGGCTGACAAACTACAATGGAACGCCTGTTTACTATGACGGAATGGGCAATCCCATACAGAACTACATTGGAAGCTTCTCTTGGGAAGGCAGACAACTGACCGGTATCGTAAAAACGGACGGAACACAGATCGGCTATACCTACAATTCTAACGGCATCCGTACCCAAAAGACCATCGGCAGTGATACCACCGAGTATTTCCTGGATGGCAGCACGATCCTTGCTGAGAAGACAGGAAATAATATCATCTGGTACATCTATGGTAGTGACGGAGAACCGGTAGGATTTACCTACAATGACACACCTTATTACTACCTGAAGAACCAACAGGGCGATGTTTACAAAATCGTGGATGCTACCGGAACCGTAGTCGGCAGCTATACCTACGATCCTTGGGGTAAGGTTACTGCAGATGGTACAATGGCAGAAATCAACCCCATCCGCTACCGCAGCTATTATTACGATAGTGAAACCGGCCTGTACTATTTGCAGTCGCGGTATTACGATCCGGAGCTTGGTAGATTTATCAATGCTGACAATTATCCTTCTACTGGTCAGGGCTTAAGTGGCAACAATATGTTTGCCTATTGCGGAAACAATCCTGTAAGTCGTTCAGATGACGGTGGAGAATTCTGGAATGTAGTAATCGGTGCAGCTGTCGGCGCTGTATTCGGTGCTGCATCTGAGTTAGTATCTCAGGCGATAAATCACGTAGTTACAGGTGAAAAAATCAATTGGGGAGATGTTGCTACAAGCGCAGTTGGAGGTGCTGTATACGGGGGTGTTATCGCAGCAACTGGGTCAACTATGGCAGCATCTGTAGCATCTACTGCCACAACATCCGTAATAAATGGTGTGCGAAATGGAGATTCTTTTGGTGAAATCGTTTTGGATACAGCAAAGAACACTCTTGTCTCAGCTGCAACATGCGCTGCACCCAAAATAATTAACAAATCCTTAAGCGGTAAGTATATCAAGCTTAATAAAGTCCAAAAGATTGTCAAAAAAATGACTAATCCTCCATACCAAGGAAAATATTCTAGTGGTCCGAATTATCTGGCAGATACGTTTTACTACAGTTTCAAACGTGCAAGAAATAATATTCTTGGATCGGCTGTTGAATCAGGTTATAAGAAGGTCAAGGAATATATACAATAATCAATAACATAGCAAGGAGTTGCGTTTTAAATGGAACCAGAATTTTGGTACATATGTCCCATATTTTTTATTCCTGCCGCCATTTTACGAGCGTGTATAAATGTTTTTTGTGAGGATCATCATATTTCAGATCGCATCGCCAAGCAATATGGATGGAACAAGCATACCGTGCAAAAATGGCAAGAACGCATTGCTGGTGTAATTTCTCTTTGTGTTACTTTCTTGATTCTTATTGTTGTTTATTACTTGTTGCTAAAGCTAAAAATAATTAAATGATAAGACAAAAAACAGGGAAAGACAGGGGACGGTTCCTAAGACAGGGGACGGTTCCTTGTCCTGACGCTTAAAGACACAGAACCGTCCCCTGTCTTCTAGGTCTTGATATACCGATAAATATGGTGAAATGAAAGGATACTATGAACATTATAAATCAAGTGATAAAACTAGTTTCTCCTTATATGAAATCCAAAGGTTTCAGATTGTCCAAAAAGAATTATTACTATATATCTAACGATATTGCATATTGTATTTCACTTGAAATGCCAGGAGGTTTGTTATATGTTAATGCATATATTATGCCTTTATATCTGCCGTGTAAAAACAGATACTATACATATGGCATACGATTAAATAATTATTGCAAAAGCCTATTTACTTTAACAAAAAACGATACAGACGAGGATATATGTCGATGGTGTAAGGAGTTATGTTGGTGCATAGAAACAGAGATTCTGCCAATCTATAAACAAATAGAAACACCTAATGTGCTTGTAGAGCAGGTGGAGAATAAAAGTGGTTTGGTATCCAGTATTCTGTCTTGTCCACAGGTCTTTATCGAGCGATTAAGAATGTTTACATATTTGTATATTGGGGATTTTTTAAAAATTGATAGTTCAATAGGAAGGTATCGTGATTTGATTAGAAGTAGTTCTTTTTTGACTTCAACCACTCGTCAAAGCTTATTAGAAGAATCTGACTTGCTCGAAAATTATACACAAAGAAAGCCAGAGGATTCTTTGATATTATTATCTGAAATATCAACTTCCACTCAAAAACTTTTATAGAACGAGAAGTTGGAAGACAGGGGACGGTTCTCTGTCTTGACCGATGATTCTCTATCCAATTAAATCCCCACCGGGGCAAGAGGATTTACCCCCTCTTGCCCCAATTTTACTCCCCGCCCCCCCAAAAAAAAGCTCCCTCTGACGAGGGAGTCAGATCAATCGCGGCAGCACAGGCTTTACTCTCAGCGCAAAAGCGCAGGGCGATTCTGTTGAAGTGGGCTTTGATGACCGGACTTTTGGCCTGGCTTTAGATGTGCATTATGAAAACGGAACGGTATCCAACCACGATGCCCAATTCAATGTGGATACCACAGGAGAGCAGTATCTTAGCACAACGATTCTTGTTCCTGAGAATAAGAAAAGC
>JAZRLK010000063.1:0-3115 GCA_045646805.1 Faecousia sp. | reverse complement strand
CCGACCTGTGCCAGTACCAGTGCAATGGTGCGCTGTCTGCTGCCAAGGTCTATAAATGCGCCCCTATTCAAATTGCCAATGCTGTGGCTGAAAAGCTGCAGGGCGAGGACTTTTCTATGTGCCAGGCAGTAATGCCCGGATTCATCAATCTGAATCTGTCCGACAGCTTCCTTCGGGACTATCTGGAAGGAATGCGTACCGCCCCCGATTTCGGCGTAGAAAAAATTGGCGGCGGCAAAATGGCAATTATCGACTACGGCGGAGCCAATGTGGCAAAACCCCTGCACATCGGTCACCTCCGTCCTGCCATCATCGGCGAAGCCCTCAAGCGGCTGCATAGCTTTATGGGCTATGAAACCATCGGCGATATCCACCTGGGCGACTGGGGTCTGCAAATGGGTCTGATCATTGCCGAATTGCAGGTGCGGCAGCCTGATTTGTGCTACTTCGATCCGGACTATACCGGCGAATATCCTGCAGAGGCACCCTTTACCCTTTCTGAGCTGGAAGAGATCTATCCCACAGCTTCCACTAAGAAGAAGGACGACGCGGAATTTGCGGAGAAAGCCCATATCGCAACTTATGAGCTGCAGCAGGGAAGACCGGGCTACCGGGCTATCTGGAATCATATTATGCGCATTTCCCTTGCTGACCTGCACCGGATCTACGATGCTTTGGATGTGCATTACGAAGCCTGGCTGGGCGAGAGTGACGCCGATCCCTATATTCCTGCTATGATTGAGGATCTGAAGGCTAAGGGTCACGCAGTTATGAGCGAAGGCGCACTGGTATTCCCGGTGGCAGAAGAGGGGGATAAAAAGGAAATTCCTCCCTGTATTTTGCTCAAATCCGATGGTGCTGCCATCTATGCCACCACCGACCTGGCAACTATGGTCCAGAGAATGCAGGATCATAACCCCGATAAAATGCTCTATGTTACCGATAAGCGGCAGAATCTTCATTTTGAGCAGGTGTTCCGCGCAGCCAAAAAGGGCGGCATCGTCAAGGAAGAAACTGTGCTGGAGCATGTGGGTCACGGTACAATGAACGGCGCCGACGGCAAGCCCTTCAAGACCCGTGACGGCGGTGTTCTCCGTTTGGAGCAGCTGCTTTCTGATATGACGGATTTTGTCCGCACAAAAGTTGTGGAAAATAAGATTGTATCTGACGAGGAAGTGGAAGATACCACCGCAAAGATTGCACTTGCTGCGCTGAAGTACGGCGATCTGAGCAACCAGCCCACTAAGGATTATAACTTCGATCTGGAACGGTTTGCTGCCTTTGAAGGCAATACCGGACCCTATATTCTGTATACCATCGTCCGTATTAAGTCTATTTTGGCCCGGTACGGCGCTTGGGAGGAATTGCCCATTAGCCTGCCTGCTAACCCCTATGCCCAGGAGCTGATGCTGTGCATCACAAAGCTCGGCCCTGCACTGGAGAGCGCATTGCGTACATCCAGCCCCAATCTGATCTGCGCTTATATCTATGAGCTTGCTGGTGCGGTGAATAAGTTCTACCACGAGACCCGGATTCTCACCGAGGAAGACAAGGAACTGCAAAAGGGCTATATCTCCCTGATTGCTCTGGCAAAGGGTGTCCTGGAAAAATGTATCGACATTTTAGGTTTCTGCGCCCCGGAGAAAATGTAAAAGGAAACTGGCGTGCCGACGGCACGCCAGTTGTTTATTCGATATGGGTGTGATTGCTGATGTGTTCTTCGCAGTAGCAGAAATAGCCGTTGCATCGGGAGCAGTAGCGGAATTCCAGTTCCGGGTTGCTGACATCGGTTCTGCCGCAAACGGTGCAGCGATGGGTGTAGGAAGCGGCTTTTTTGGAACTTCCCTGGGTAAAGGGAACAGAGCCGGTTTGCCTGGGAGCAGCTTTCCTGCGTTTTCCCTGATATATGCGCAAACGCAAGGCAGGGGGCAGCACGTTGATCATATCACTGCCGCTGAAAATGAAAGCGTTCAAAAGTCCAACCAACGGGAAAAAGTTGTGGGGAATGAAACCTGCCATAGATAAACTCAGCACAGAAAATACAGTTACGATCAAATAGATCAGAGCCAGAATCCATGCCCGGATGGGAATGAAGAAGAAAAGCACAAAACGGGCATCCGGGTAGCTGGTAGCATAGCAAAGCAGCAGGCTTAAATGCAAACTGCTCATCATATTTCCGGCATAGAAAAAGGTGGAAGCGTCAAAACCCATAATGGGGATTCCGCCAAATGCCATAGCAAAGGCGTCCATCAGAATAATTCCGGTAAAATAATATAGGTTAAACCGCAATGTGCCCCATGTCATTTCCACGGCTCGGCCTATGGAATAGCAGCAGTAGAGCATAATCAGCGTATAGAACAGATTGCCGCTGCTCATAGTGAATACATAGCTGATCAGCCGCCAAACCTGACCTTTTAAAATGCAAGCTCTGTCAAAGCACAGAAGATTGTATATTTGCGGATAACCCAAATAAGACAAGCCGGTTACCACCGCAGAACCGATGATAATATAGAGCATCAGATTGGGAATGCCTTTATTTCGATGTTTCAGGCAAAACCGGTTGAAGCTAGTGCGTAATTTTTTCAGAAGAATCACATCCTTTGCGTAGTAAAACTATGATATCACTACTTACCAAAAATGTCCATAAAGGAATTGTAAATTATTTTGCGGAAAAATCTTGACATTCCGAGAAAAATAGGTAAAATATATACGAACTGCATAAAAGCCTTATCAAGAGTGGTGGAGGGAACGGCCCGATGAAACCCGGCAACCTGAATTTTCAAGGTGCCAAATCCGGCGGCAACGACAGATGAGGATTCGATATTTACGCACATCGAATCCGATGTGCGGTTTTCTTTTTAGTAACCGCTGATTAAATTGTCTGCGATTGCTGACGGGTCTTTTGTCACAGCTTCTCAGTTTGAAAACATTGAAATACACAAAGTATTCCTGCGTTTTCAAACTTTAACCTGTGCCCAAATCCCTCGCCAGCAATTCTTGCCAATTTAACCATTGGTTACTTTTTGGTGGACTTAAGTACCAATCCTTGTCCCCCTCGTTTTGAGGGGGATGTCAGCGAAGCTGACAGGGGGAGTTCACTTCGTTTACTATGATG
>JAZRLK010000062.1:0-6507 GCA_045646805.1 Faecousia sp. | reverse complement strand
CAGGCTTCCACTCGCCCTTGGGCTTGCCCATATGGGAGCACAGAATAACCTTTGCGCCCTGGTTAACCAGGTACTCAATGGTGGGCAGAGCTGCCACGATGCGCTTGTCGGAAGTGATCTTGCCGTCCTTGGTGGGGACATTAAAATCGCAGCGGCACAGCACACGCTTACCGGCTACGCTGATGTCTTCAATTGACTTCTTGTTGTAATTCATAATGATTCCTCCATTATTAGTCGGGAATATTCTCCCGCATTTTACCGTAATCCTGCAGCCCGGAAAAACCGGTCTGCCGCAGAGCCTCATAAACCGTGATGGCCACTGCATTGCTCAAATTCAGACTGCGTGCCTCCTGCCGCATAGGAAGGCGGATACAGCTTTGCCGGTGCTGCTCCAGAAAATCCTCCGGCAGGCCCTTGGTTTCTCTGCCGAAAAACAGGTAGCAGTCCTCAGAGAATTTTGCCTCTGTGTAGCTGATGGGGGCTTTTGTGGAAAGGCACCACATCTGCTGAACATCGTTCTTGGCAAAGAAATCCTCAAGATTTTCATAATCCCGGACATCCACCAAATGCCAATAATCCAGGCCTGCACGCTTGACTGCCTTTTCGGAAATATCAAATCCCAAAGGGCGGATCAGATGGAGCCTGCTGCCGGTTGCGGCGCAGGTTCTGGCGATGTTGCCGCAGTTTTGCGGGATCTCCGGTTCCACCAAAACAATATTCAGCATTCCGGTACCTCCCTTTTTGCAGTCACTTTTCCTATTGTATGACAAACTTTCCGTAAAATCAATCATAAAATTTCCAAAATTGAAAACTTTTTTCTATTTTTTACGGTTCAGAACCTTTTTTTACCTTCTATTTTCAGCAAAGGTACTGCGGCGGAGTATGGAAGATCACCGAAAAGGCGGAAATGACGATGGGTTTTGTGTTGACTTTTTTCCCTTTATGTGCGAAAATGTATGGGTTAAATATACATTAAAAAGAGGGGTTATCATAATGATACAATCCAGAACTCATAACTGCGGTCAGCTCCGGCTCTGCGATGCCGGTCAGACCGTTACCATCAACGGCTGGATGGAAAACGTCCGGGAAGTGGGCGCAAACTTTGCCTTCATCGTTCTGCGGGATTTCTACGGCACAACTCAGGTGGTTGTGGAAACTGCCGAAATGATGTCCGTCATCAAGGGCATCAACAAAGAATCCACCATTTCCGTTACCGGCGTGGTACGGGAGCGTGAAAGCAAGAATCCCAAGCTGCCTACCGGCGAAATCGAGGTTGTTCCCCAGTCCATTACCGTATTGGGCAAGTGCCGCCACAATCAGCTGCCCTTTGAAATCAATAAGAGCAAGGACGCAGATGAAAATGTTCGTCTGAAGTACCGCTATCTTGACCTGCGGAACCCGGAAGTAAAGAAAAACATCATCCTGCGCTGCCAGGTTGTTGCTGAACTGCGCAGACTGATGACGGAAAAGGGATTTTTGGAAATTACCACCCCCATTTTGACCGCATCTTCTCCCGAAGGTGCCCGTGACTATCTGGTTCCTGCCCGGAATCACCCCGGCAAGTTCTACGCTCTGCCCCAGGCTCCCCAGCAGTTCAAGCAGCTGCTGATGACCTCCGGCTTCGACCGCTACTTCCAGATTGCTCCCTGCTTCCGTGATGAAGACGCCCGTGCTGACCGCACCCCCGGCGAATTTTATCAGATGGATATGGAAATGGCTTTTGCCACTCAAGAAGATGTTCTGACCACTCTGGAAGAAGTGCTGGTTCCCGTATTTGAGAAGTTCGGCAAGTACAGCCGCATCTCCCCTGCCCCCTTCCGTCACATTCCTTTTAACGAAGCTATGGAGCGTTACGGCTCCGACAAGCCGGATCTGCGTATCGACCTGGAGATTCAGGACATCACCGCAGAGGTTGCAGGCTGCGAGTTTGGTCCCTTCCAGAACGCAACCGTAAAGGCTGTGGCTGTGGACAACTTCGACCAGGGCAGAAAGTGGATTGATAAGCTTTTGGCCGATGTAGAAGTTCAGACCGGCAACAAGGTCTGCTGGATCAAGGTTGACGAGAACGGTCAACTCACCGGCGGGGTTTCCAAGTTCCTTGCCGACTACACCGAAAAGCTCACCGAAAAGCTGAATCTGAAGCCCGGCAGCTTTGTTTGTATGGCAGCCGGCAAAAAGGCCGCTGCACAAAAGACCGCCGGCGTTGTGCGAACCATGATGGGCAAGCGCATCCCCGGTCACTTCGACGAAGATCAGTACGCAATGTGCTGGATCGTAGACTTCCCCATGTACGAAATGGGCGAAGAATCCGGCGAATTGGAATTCTGCCACAATCCCTTCTCTATGCCCCAGGGCGGTATGCAGGCTCTGCTGGATGCCGAGGGCGACAACGAAAAACTGCTGGCTATCAACGCCGACCAGTATGACCTGGTGGTTAACGGCTATGAGAGCGCATCCGGCGCTGTGCGTAACCACGACCCCGAAATTATGGTCAAGGCCTTCCAGATGGTTGGCTTGGGCGAAGAGGATGTGAAGGCCAAATTCCCCGCTATGTACAATGCCTTCACCTACGGCGCACCTCCCCACGCAGGCGCCGCTCCCGGTGTTGACCGTCTGGTAATGCTGCTCACCGGCGAGGAATCCATCCGGGAAGTTATCACCTTCCCCATGAACAAGACTGCACAGGATCTGATGATGGACGCTCCCACCACCGTTTCCCAGAAACAGCTGGACGATGTGCATATTCTCATCAACGAAGAACACCTGAAATAAAAATGATCCCGTTCTGTTTTGAAGCAGAACGGGACTATTTTTATAATGCTGAATGCTGAATGCTGAATGCTAAATGCTAAATGTTCCCTAATATGTCATTGCGAGCCCCGTAGGGGCGTGGCAATCTCAAAAACCACTTTATCCCTGCGATAATTTATTCTTTATTATTTATTCAATATTATTTATTATTTAAAAATCGAAAATCTGAAAAAAGAATAAAGAATAAATAAGAAATAAGAAATAATAAATATTTTTTTGACATAACTAAATGACAGAGGGAATCTCGTCCTCCTCATAACGAGGGAGGCAAGGAGCTACCCATAAAGAGAATCGTGGTTGGAGTGGAATCACAGAATTTATATGATATCTTTTTTGTTTTCAGTGTTGAATTTTCCGGGAGTATTTGTTATAATGTTGATATTCACAATGGTATACGATGACTATTTTGTGGAAATTAACCTGCATATTTTTGAAAGGATGGTACATCTATGCAAAAAAACAGATACATCGGCGATTACCCTGTAATTGGCATCCGTCCCATCGTTGACGGCCGCCGCGGTCCTCAGATGATGCGTGAATCTCTGGAACCCCTGGTATGGGCAATGGCCGAATCCGCAAAGAAGCTGTTTGAGGAGAACCTGTTCTACTCCAACGGCGAACCTGTAAAGGTTGTTATGGCAGATACCTGCATCGGCCGTGTGCCCGAGGCTGCTGCCTGCGCTAACAAGTTTAAGAAGGAAGGCGTGTCCATCACCCTTTCCGTCACCCCCTGCTGGTGCTATGGCTCTGAGACCATGGATATGGATCCCCACACCATCAAGGGCGTTTGGGGCTTCAACGGCACCGAGCGTCCCGGCGCAGTTTATCTGGCCGCTGTTTTGGCCGGTCACGCACAGAAGGGTCTGCCCGCTTTCGGCATCTACGGCCACGAAGTTCAGGACCGTGATCAGGTCACCCAGATGCCCGAGGATGTAAAGGATAAGCTGCTGCGCTTTGGCCGCGCTGCTGTTGCCGTTGCTACTATGCGCGGTAAGTCCTACCTGCAGATCGGCTCCCAGTGTATGGGTATCGCCGGCTCTATTATGGACCAGGATATGCTGGAAAGCTACTTCGGTATGCGTGTGGAATCCGTCGACGAGGTTGAGATCCTGCGCCGTATGGAAGAAGGCATCTACTGCGAGGAAGACTATCAGAAGGCTCTGGCTTGGACCAAAGAGCACTGCAAGGAAGGCCGTGACGACAACCCCGAAGAAGTGGATTTCATGGGCGAAAAAGTGCGCATTAAGTTCACTCCCGAAGAGAAGGAAAAGCAGTGGGAATTCACTGTTAAGATGTACTGCATTATCAAGGACCTGATGGCCGGCAATCCCAATCTCTCCGACAAGTTCGAAGAAGAGAAGGTTGGTCACAATGCCATCGCCGGCGGTTTCCAGGGTCAGCGTCAGTGGACCGACCATTGGCCCAACTGTGACTATCCTGAGGCTCTGCTCAGCTCCTCCTTCGACTACGAAGGTGCTCGCGAGCCCTACACTCTGGCCACCGAGAACGACATTCTCAACGGCATGAGCATGCTGATGATGCGTCTGCTGACCCACCGCGCTCAGATTTTTGCCGACGTGCGTACCTACTGGTCCGGCGAGGCTACCGAGCGTGTTACCGGCTACAAGCTGGAGGGTAAGGCTGCTGAAAGCAATGGTATCATCCACCTGCTCAACTCCGGCGCTGCCTGTCTGGACGCTTCCGGTGTTTGCACCGACGAGAACGGCAATGCTACTATGAAGAGATGGTGGGAAGTCACCGAGGAAGACATTAAGAAGATGACCGATGCCACCGTATGGTGCGAAGCCGGTCAGGATAACTTCCGCGGCGGCGGCTTCTCCAGCCACTACACCACCAAGGCTGAAATGCCCTGCACTATGATTCGTATGAATCTGGTTAAGGGTCTGGGCCCCGTTCTGCAGATTGCAGAAGGCTGGACCGTCAACCTGCCCGACGAAGTATCCGATACCCTGATGGAGCGCACCAACCCCACCTGGCCCTGCACTTGGTTTGCACCTCGCTGCGACGGCAAGGAAGGCTCCCCCTTCAAGACCGCATACGAAGTTATGATGAACTGGGGCGCCAACCACGGTGCTATTTCCTATGGCCACATCGGTGCTGACCTGATCACTATGTGCTCCATGCTGCGTATCCCCGTGTGCATGCACAACGTTCCCGAAGACGATATCTACCGTCCCGCTTGCTGGAACGCATTCGGTATGGACAAGGAAGGCCAGGATTACCGTGCCTGCGCCACCTACGGTCCTATGTACAAGTAATAAACAAAAACGGTGGCGGTCATATTATGGCCGCCACCCACTTTTTCAGGAGGTTATTCTATGTTAAAAAACATTCCTTCCGTTCTCTCTCCCGAGCTTTTGAAGGTTCTGGCAGAAATGGGGCACAGCGACCGCATTTGCATCGGCGACGGCAACTTCCCCGGCTCTGCTATGGCAAAGGCTGAGGGTGCTATTTTGGTGCGTGCCGACGGCATCGGCATCCCTCAGCTGCTGGACGCCATTTTGCAGGTGATGCCCCTGGATCTTTATGTAGACACACCGGCTATGCTGATGGAGAAAATGGAATGCGATAAGAACCTGGAAATTCCTGTTTGGGATGAATACGAAAATATCATCGCCAAGCACGACAACCGGGGCGGCAGTGCCATCGGCGCATACGAGCGTTTTGAGTTCTACGAGCAGGCAAAAAAATGCTACTGCATCGTCCAATCCGGTGAAACCGCAATCTATGCCAACATCATCCTGCAAAAGGGCGTTGTAAAGGCATAAACCAAATTATACAAAAATGCCCAGGTGTCTGCGGACACCTGGGCATTGTTCACATCTGAACAGGATTTGCGCAACTGTTAAAATGCGCACTTTTCGGCGATATAGTTCTTCAGCTCTGCGATGGGGATACGGACCTGCTCCATGGTATCACGGTCACGGACAGTTACGCAGTCATCTGCTTCGGTGGTTTCGTCGCCCACGGTCTGGAAGTCCACGGTGATGCACAAGGG
Organism: Faecousia sp.; assembly: GCA_045646805.1. Taxonomy (GTDB): domain Bacteria; phylum Bacillota; class Clostridia; order Oscillospirales; family Oscillospiraceae; genus Faecousia. The sequence goes on along the minus strand of JAZRLK010000062.1, from coordinate 677 downwards.
AGTGCCGATCTCGTCTTCCCGGCGGTAACGCTTGCCGATGGAACCGGCATCGTCGAAGTCCACCATAAAGTCCTTCTGCAGCATATGGTAAATTTCTTCAGCCTTGGGAGAGAGCTTCTTGCTCAGAGGCAGCACAGCAGCCTTGAAGGGAGCCAGAGCCGGGTGCAGACGCAGAACGGTACGCACATCGTCCTTGCCGTTTTTATCCTGACCCACAACTTCTTCGTCGTAAGCTTCGCACAAAAATGCCAGAGCCACACGGTCACAGCCCAAGCTGGGCTCGATGACATAGGGGATATAATGCTCGTTGGCTTCCTGGTCGTAGTAGTCCAGAGCCTTGCCGGAAGCCTCCTGATGGCGGCCCAGGTCGTAGTCGGTACGGTCGGCAATGCCCCACAGCTCACCCCAGCCGGAGCCGAAGGGGAACTGGTACTCGATATCGGTAGTAGCACGGGAATAGAATGCCAGCTCTGCAGGCTCGTGGTCACGCAGGCGCAGGCTTTCTTCCTTGATGCCCAGGGAGATCAGCCAGTTCTTGCAGAAGTCCTTCCAGTAAGCAAACCACTCCAGGTCAGTGCCGGGCTGGCAGAAGAACTCGCACTCCATCTGCTCAAACTCACGGGTGCGGAAGGTAAAGTTACCGGGGGTAATCTCATTACGGAAGGCCTTACCCACCT
>JAZRLK010000061.1:0-7782 GCA_045646805.1 Faecousia sp. | reverse complement strand
ATCCGCCACCTTTTAACGTAAATGATTGTTTATCTTACTATGAAAACTATCGAACCGGGTGTCATTCCGAGGGTCGCTAGACCCGTGGGAATCTCTTGGTACACTCTTACTTGTTCAGGTAAGCTTGCGATAGAAGAAACTGCCTACTATGAGATTGCCACGCCCCTGACGGGGCTCGCAATGACACAGAGGTACGATACTCTGTGCGTTAGTAAGATAAATTCTAATTTATGCGCCTACAATGGTTCCCGGTGCGCCGGTGAAGGAGGACAAGACCTCAATGGGAATCTGATAATCCCGGGCAAATTCCACACTTCTGTCGTGCAGCACCTGTGCGCCGCCCTCAATGAGCTTCAGCATTTTTTCGTAGGATATTCTGCCAAAACGTGTGGCACCGGGATAGATACGGGGGTCCCGGTCATATACCCCGTCCACATCGGTGAAAATCTGACATAGATCAGCCTGCAAAAATGCGGCAAGGGCAACCGCTGTGGTATCGGAACCGCCCCGTCCCAGGGTGGTAATATCTCCTTTGGGACTGATGCCTTGAAAACCGGTGACTACCACAATGTTATTCAGATCCAACTCTTTTCGAATCCTGTCGTTTCCCAACCCTAAAATACGGGCATTGCCGTGGACACCGTCGGTTTGAATACCTGCCTGCCAGCCGGTCAGACTGACCGCAGGGAACCCCAAAGCTCCAATGGCCATAGCCATCAGGGATGCAGACAGCTGCTCTCCCACGGAAAGACACATATCCATTTCCCGGGCAGAACCCCGGAGATTGACAAATTCCGCTTTGGTGATCAGTTCGTCGGTGGTATCTCCCTGAGCGGAAACCACCACGATCACCTCGGCACCTTGCTGAGCAAGACCGGTGATACGCCGGGCGGCATTGTGGATTCGCGCCGCATTGGCCAGGGAAGAACCACCGTATTTTTGGACGATCAACATTCTGATCACCTCCTATGCGCCATTGTATGCCATACTGCAATGCAAGGTGAGTGTGTAAACAGCAGCTAAAATAGAATTAATATCGCTAACGCTCATAACTTCAATGCTGAATTCTAAATGCTAAATGCTAAATGAATGTGTCGCCAGAGGCGACTATTTAAAATCATTTTCGAAGAAAATACGATAATTTAGCATTCTGCATTATGCATTTTGCATTTGATTGTTTATCGGGCGTTAGCACGATAAACAATCATTTACGGGCAGAGTATAAATTTAACGAGGGTATCTTGTGTAAGATACCCTCGTTGTGTTTGTGTTAACCTGCCAGAATTTCCACTTTGATCACGCCTTCGTGGGCACGCAGCTGCACCAGCATTTCTTCCAACTGAACAGTCAGGTTCATAGTTTCGGCAGAAATGGTAACAACAGCGCAGCCGTTGGTGGGAACAATGGAATTTATGGTGATAATATTGGCTTTAAAATCGGCAAACATGGTAAGAATATGAGAAAGGATACCGGGAGCATCGTGCAAAAGCAGCTGAAGGGTAATAATCCGGCCTGTCATCATATTCTGGAAAGGGAGCACCGCATCCCGATATTTGTAAAATGCGCTGCGGCTGATGCCGGTGATCTGGGTAGCCTCGTTTACGGTGGCAGCCTCGCCAACAGAAAGCAAGCGCTTAGTTTCTGCAACCTTCAGAAAAATTTCCGGCAGGGCAGAGGCTTCAACAATATAGTATTTGGGATCTGTTGCCATAGCATAACCTCCTGTAGATGATCATTGAAAAGCATTATCTTATTTCCTATTGTAGCATACAATTTAAAAAATGCAAGAATCAATTGCGAAAGGAGCAGACAATGGCTGCACAATCTTTGAAGAAAATAGGAATTATACTGGCGATTCTGGCAGTATTGTGGCTGTCGGGGAGGTATTTGCTGCCTGTTGTTTTGCCGTTTGTCATCGGTGCGGGAATTGCTTTCACGGCAGATCCTGGGGTAACAATGCTCAGCGGACGGATGAAATGGCGCCGGTTTCCGGCTGCGCTGGTGTGCGTAACGCTTACATTGATTCTGTTGGGCGCACTGATCTGGCTGGTGGGAGCGGCGGCAGTGCGGGAATTGACGCAGATAACCCGATATATGCCCCAGGTAGAGCAAACAGTCGAGCAGGGGATGGTGGTGCTGCAGGATTTTCTCTTAACCGCAGCGGACCGTGCACCCGATGTCATCCGGCCTATGCTGATCCAAACGGTTATGAATACATTTGCCGATTCCACAGCCTTGCTGGAGCAAACGACCAATAAGCTTCCCTCTATGGCGGCCGGTGTGATCGGAAAGGTTTCCAAGGGTGCGCTGACTGTGGGAACCGGAATCCTGTCCGGATATATGATCTCTGTGCGCCTGCCTAAAATTCGGACCTCTGTCCGTCAGCTTTTGCCTGCAAGCTGGGCGGAAAAAACGCTGCCTGCTCTGCAACGGGTCAAAAGAACCTTCTTTGACTGGCTGAAGGCGCAATTTAAGCTGATGAGTGTAACTTGGCTTGTAATTGCTGCCGGATTGACGGTTCTGAAAATACCTTATGGATTTTTGTGGGCAATCCTGGTGGCTCTGGTGGATGCAGTGCCGATTTTGGGAACAGGAACGATCCTGATTCCCTGGGCAATCGTATCCTTTCTGCAGGGTGACAGCCGATTGGGCGGAGGACTGATGGCTGTGTATGGAATTGCAAGTCTGGTCCGATCCGTTATGGAGCCGAGGTTGGTGGGAAAATCCTTGGGATTGGATCCGTTGATATCGCTCATTGCAGTGTATATCGGGTTTCGGCTGTGGGGATTTATCGGGATTGTTCTTGCGCCTGTGTCGGCCGCGCTGATAAAAAGTACGCTGGGAAGCGGACTTTTTCAGAGTTCACAAATAATTCATAAGGAAACCTCTTGACAATTTTAGCACTCTGTAGTATAGTGTGCTTAGCACTCAGGAAGGTTGAGTGCTAAAACGAAAAAGGGCGTGATGAAATGGAAATGACGGAACGTAAAAAGAAAGTTTTGCGCAGCGTTGTAGATCTTTATATCCGCACCGCCGAGCCGGTCGGCTCCAAGTTGATCGCCCAGCTGCCGGATATGCAGTATTCCTCTGCAACCATCCGCAGCGAAATGGCAGACCTGTTAGCTATGGGCTATTTGGAGCAGCCGCATACCAGTGCAGGCCGTATTCCCTCTGCTGCAGGTTATCGGTTGTATGTGGATGAATTGATGGCAGATTATCGTTTGTCTATCGATGAAACAAAATCCATCAACAATGCCATTGAAGAGAAAATGCAGCAGGTGGACAAAATGGTGGAGCGGGTGGCAAAGCTGGTTTCCCAAGCCACAGACTTGCCTGCAATTTCCGTAGCATCCCGATCCGGCGGTGCAACAGTGAGTCGGTTTGATCTGATCCTGGCAGGGCAGGGGAGCATCATCCTGGTTTTGATGCTGTCCAACGACGAAGTGGTGAACAAGCTGATCAAGCTCCCTGTTTCCATTGATGAATCGGATTTGAAGGTTCTCTCTGCGCTGCTCAATGCGGCAATGACAGACCTGCCTGCTGAAGAGTTTAATCAGAGTATGCTGGAGCGGGTTATGCGCTCTGCCGGTGCCGGAGCCAGTTTGGTGCCTGTGATTATGGAGTTTACGGTTCAGACCTTAAACCGTCAGGAGCGAACCAATATGGCAGTGGCCGGTCAGATGCGTCTGCTGGGTCAGCCGGAATACCGGGATGTGGATAAAGCCCAAAAGCTTTTAACCAGCCTGGATGAAGAGGCACTTTCCAATTTGCCTGCGGTGATTCAAAACACCAATGGAACCCAGGTCCTGGTTGGACCGGAGAATGTTGCCCAAGAGCTGAAAGACACCAGTGTTGTGGTGACCAAGTTCGATATCGGCGACGGTATGCAGGGAATGATCGGTGTGGTAGGACCTACCAGAATGGATTATGCCAAGGTGACCGCAAGATTAAGTTATTTTGCAGAAAGCCTGTCAAAAATGTTTGCAAAGCCGGAGCAGCCCCAGCTGCCTGACGGCAAGGAGGAATAAAAAGTGGCAAAGAAAAAGAATGAACAAGCCCCCGAGGCGGCAGAAGAATTGCAGCAGGAAACGCCTGTAGAGGAAACTGCCCCGGAAATCAATCCCTGGGAAGAAAAGTATAACGCCGAGCACGATTCCTACCTGCGGCTGGCTGCGGACTATGATAATTTCCGCAAGCGCACCGCCAAGGAAAAGGAGCAGCTTTACGCCAGCGGCAAAGCCGATGCAGTGGAAAAACTCCTGCCGGTGTACGACAATTTGGAGCGTGCGCTGAATCAGCCTACAGAGGATGCCGCCTATAAAAAGGGCGTGGAAATGACCATGACCCAGCTGGTATCCATTTTGAACGGTTTGGGCGTAGAAATCTACGGTCAGATCGGCGAGGAATTTGACCCAAATATCCATAATGCCGTGATGCACACGGAGGATGAAAATGCCAAGGAAAACACCATCACCCAGGTGTTCCAAAAGGGTTTTAAACTGGGTGAAAAAATCGTGCGGTTTGCTATGGTGCAGGTCGCAAACTAAAATTGTAAACAAATTTTTCTAATATATAGGAGGAAATCATTATGAGCAAGATTATCGGAATTGACTTAGGTACTACCAACTCCTGCGTAGCCGTTCTGGAAGGCGGCGAGCCTGTTGTAATTGCCAATGCTGAAGGCGGCAGAACCACTCCCTCTGTGGTTGCGTTCTCCAAGACCGGCGAGAGAATGGTAGGTCAGGTTGCCAAGCGGCAGGCTGTTACCAATGCAGACCGTACCATCGCATCCATCAAGCGCCATATGGGCGAAAACTACCGTGTGAACATCGACGATAAGGGCTACAGCCCCCAGGAGATCAGCGCTATGGTGCTGCAGAAGCTGAAGGCAGACGCAGAAGCATACCTGGGTCAGACTGTGACCGAAGCAGTTATCACCGTTCCTGCATACTTCTCCGATGCACAGCGTCAGGCAACCAAGGATGCCGGTAAGATCGCCGGTCTGGAAGTTAAGCGTATCATCAACGAGCCCACTGCAGCTGCTCTGGCCTACGGCCTGGACAAGGAAAACGAGCAGAAGATCATGGTCTATGACCTGGGCGGCGGTACTTTCGACGTTTCCATTCTGGAAATCGGCGACGGCATCGTAGAGGTTCTGGCAACTGCCGGTGATACCCGTCTGGGCGGCGACGACTTCGACCAGAGAATTATGGACTACCTGGTTGCAGAGTTCAAGAAGGCTGAGGGTGTGGACCTGTCCAAGGACAAGGTTGCTATGCAGCGTCTGAAGGAAGCTGCCGAGAAGGCAAAGATCGAGCTGTCCGGTATGACTTCCACCGCTGTGAACCTGCCTTATATCACCGCAGATTCCACCGGTCCCAAGCACCTGGATGTGACTTTGACCCGTGCTAAGTTCAATGAACTGACTGCCGACCTGGTTGAGCGTACTTTGAAGCCTGTCCGCCAGGCAATGAGCGATGCCGGTCTGAAGGCCAGCGACCTGCACAAGGTCCTGCTGGTTGGCGGCTCTACCCGTATTCCTGCTGTCCAGGAAGCCGTTAAGAATCTGACCGGTAAGGAAGGCTTCAAGGGCATCAACCCCGATGAATGTGTTGCCGTTGGCGCTGCAATTCAGGGCGGCGTTCTGACCGGCGATGTGAAGGATGTTGTCCTGCTGGACGTTACCCCCCTGTCCCTGGGTATTGAAACTATGGGCGGCGTGTTCACCAGACTCATCGACCGCAATACCACCATCCCCACCCGTAAGAGCCAGATCTTCTCCACCGCTGCCGACGGCCAGACCTCCGTTGAGGTTCACGTGCTCCAGGGCGAGCGTGAGATGGCTGCTTATAATAAGACTCTGGGCAACTTCCAGCTGGGCGGTATCGCACCTGCTCCCCGTGGCGTGCCTCAGATCGAAGTTACCTTTGATATCGATGCCAATGGCATCGTAAAGGTGTCCGCAAAGGATCTGGGTACCGGCAAGGAGGCAAATATCTCCATCACCGCATCCACCAATCTGAGCCAGGAAGATATCGATAAGGCTGTCCGTGAGGCTGAGCAGTATGCTGCTGAGGATAAGGCCCGTAAGGAAGAAGTGGATACCCACAACACCGCCGACCAGGTAATCTATCAGACTGAAAAGACTCTGAACGAACTGGGCGACAAGATCTCCGCTGATGAAAAAGCTTCCATCCAGAGCGCAGTTGACAATCTGAAGGAAGTCAATAAGGGCAATGATGTCCAGGCCATCAAGGATGCCACCGATGCTGTGCAGAAGGCATTCTATGCAGTATCTGAGAAGCTGTACCAGAATGCAGCTCCCCAGGACGGTCAGGGCTGTGACCCCAATTGCGGCGGCTGCGGCAATGACGGCGTAGTGGATGCTGACTACGAAGTTGTAGACTAATTAAATCCCTGATAAGGGGCGGTATATGCCGCCCCTTTTAGGCGTAGCCCCAAGAGGTGAAGGAAAATGGCAGAAAATAAAAGAGATTATTACGAGGTGCTGGGTGTCAATAAAAACGCCAGCCCCGAGGAAATCAAAAAGGCATACCGGAAATCTGCAATGCAGTACCATCCGGACAGAAACCCCGGAGACAAAAATGCCGAAGAAAAATTCAAGGAATTGGGCGAAGCCTATGAGGTTTTGTCCGACCCGGAAAAGAAAAGCCGGTACGATCAGTTCGGTCACGCCGGTGTAGATCCCAATTATGGCGCAGGTGCCGGCGGTTACGGCGGCGGCTTCGGCGGATTTGGCGGCTTCGGTGACTTCGGTGGTATTTTCGGCGATATCTTTGGCGGCGGCAGAAGCAGCGCAAGAGCGAAAAATGCACCCCGTCAGGGCGAAAATGTAGGCGCACGGCTGGAGATTACATTTGAAGAGGCTGCATTCGGCACGGAGAAGGAAATCAATATCCAACGTGTGGAGGTGTGTGCCTCCTGTTCCGGAAAGGGCGCTGCCGATGGGGATATCGAAACCTGCGGCCAGTGCCGGGGCAGCGGTCAGGTTCGTACAACTCAGAGTTTTATGGGTATCAGTATGCAGTCTACAACTTCCTGTCCCTCCTGCGGCGGTCGTGGTAAACTGATTAAAAATCCCTGTAATACTTGCCGTGGTAAGGGCAAGGTGCGTCGTACACAAAAACTGAAAGTGAAGGTGCCTGCCGGTGTGGATGCCGGTCAGAGTATCCGCATCCCCGGAGAGGGCAGTGCCGGCAGCAACGGCGGTCCTAACGGTGATGTTTATGTAGAGTTTTCCATTCGCCGTCATCCCATTTTCCGCCGGGAAAAAATGGATGTGCTTTGCGAAGTTCCCATCAGCTTTACCCAGGCCGCTTTGGGCTCTGTGATTGAAGTGCCTACATTGGATGGCAAGAAGGAATTTGATCTGCCTGAAGGCACGCAGACCGGTAGGGAATTTACCATTTCCGGTGTGGGTATTCCTCAGGTGGGTAATCCCAAACGCCGGGGCAATCAGCGCTTTACCGTTGTGGTGGAAACCCCCACAAAGCTGACCCGGGAGCAACGGGAGCTGCTGGAAAAGCTGGAAAAGACATTGGACGGAAAAACCAGCCCTAAGCGCAAGAAATTCTTTGATACAATCAAAGACTTCTTCGAGTGAGATAAATTAGAATTTACCTTACTAACGCACAGAGTATCGTACCTCTGTGTCATTGCGAGCCCCGTCAGGGGCGTGGCAATCTCATAGTAGGCAGTTTCTTCTATCGCAAGCTTACCTGAACAAGTAAGATTGTACCAAGAGATTCCCACGGGTCTAAC